>NZ_JBLUOI010000033.1:0-53769 GCF_048059995.1 Metabacillus sp. YM-086
TCGGAAAGCAAGTGTCTGGAGCGCAATGGAACGAGCCCATTCTTGTGATTAAACTATATAAAAAATAGTCTTGTTATAAAACAGATTCATCTTCATTCTGTTTTTTTATGTTCTTCTAAATATAGAATTCTTTCCAACATCGTAGGATGCGTATACCGGAAAATCTTAACCAATGTTGGAGGATTAACTTGACTTAGCCCTGCCCTAGATAACTCTTGGAAAGATTGTATAGCAGCCTCATGGTTACCTGTCATCTCAATCGCATACATATCTGCTGACTTTTCCTGATACCTTGCTACCGTATTTGAAAGTGGACTTGAAGCAAAGGTTAGCACGCCTAAAAGCAATAAAAATAACGGAAAGGAAGGTAACTCTTTCATTGACCTGATCTTTAAAAACTTACCGTTGCGCTTAATAAACAATCTCATTAACTTATCAATTAAAAATAAGCCAACTAAGCTTAATAATAAATAACCTGCAATACCTACATAAATATGATTCATCACGTAATGACCCATTTCATGAGCCATAATAAACAAGATTTCTTCTTCACTTAAACGAGTTAACGTAGTATCCCATAATACAATTCTGGAGTTAGACCCAATTCCTGTTACATACGCATTCAGTGCATTTGTTTTTTCTGACATATTTACTTCATATACATGCTCAGCAGGAATATTAGCTTGATCAGCCAACTCTAATATCTTTTCCTCTAGTTCTTTGTTTTGTAACGGATAGAAATCATTATAAAGTGGATCAATAACTACCGGTTGAAAAAACATAAGAAATAACGAGAAAGGAATCGATAAAAACCATGCGTAAAGCCACCATCTTTTTTCAAAACGTTTGATAAGCCAGTAAAGAACAATGATGATAACTGTCATCAGCAAGTAATTAACCCAAAAATCAATGAGCTGATCCTTCATCCAAGCTGAAAAGGATTGCGTTGTAATATGATACATTTTTGATAATTGATAACCAATCATGTCTACAGGAAAGGAAAGAATACTAATAAATAATGATAACCAAAAAAAGTATATAGCTGATTGCAAGCTGAAAATTTTCGAGGTCGCATTTGACCAGTCCTGCATTTTACGAGAAAAACCAGTTATCATGAACACAAATAATAAAAACCATTCAAACGGAATCGTTACAAAATACAAGAAGTTTCGAATGGTCGAATATTCCTGTGACAAGACCAATTCTCTTCCTGTCATAAAGGTTGCAGGATCAGCTGATGTTCCCTCATAAGGGGCCGGTACGCCTGATCCGGAAAAGATAAATAAATACCAGTACACTGCTAATCCATATACAAAATAAAGTAAAATTGATCGCGTTAACCATTTCCTCATCCGCACATTCCCCCTTGAACAAGCTCTTATTTCTAGTTTAGTGCTTAGCTCGTTTCATTAGAACTGAAAAGGGAAGGCGTTTAAGTCTTTGTTCCCTCTCAACCTACGAAAAAAACATGCTATATAAAACAAGGGTACCAATTGATCCCATAACAACAACAATTACATTTGCGCCAGTAAAAGCTATTAGAGTTGCTGCAGCCGCACCTACTAATCCGAAAACGATATCATCACTAATCAGAAAAATTCCTGGAACAATTAAAGCACCTAATGTTGCATATGGTACATTCTTTAATACATTTTGGACAAATACCGGCAATTTTAACTGACCTAACGCAACTAAAGGAATCATTCTTGGTAAATATGTAACTAATCCCATCCCAATAATCATCAATAAAATTGTTTTATCCACGTTGTTCCACCTCATTTGTTTGTTTAGAATAGAAAAATTCCACGATTATTGCTGAAAGCAAGGTTGATAAAACAATTGCCCAGCCTGTTGAAATCATTTGAGATGCATAACAAAGTGAATTCAAAATCGCAGCAACCACTGCCAAATACATCACTTTTCGATGCTTCTTAAGTGATGGGATTAATAACCCAATAAACATGGCATACAACGCAATACCCATGCTTTCTTGAACAGTTGTCGGCAAGCTTGCCCCAATAACATATCCTATTCCTGAGTTAATAACCCAACTTGCATAAGAAATAAGCATAAGTCCAAATAAATATCCTGCATTGACGTTACCATCCCTCGTTGATGCCACCGTAAACGTTTCATCCGTTAATCCAAAGGAATACAGAGCCTTTTTCCACAATGAGTCATTTTCAACCTTCTCACTTAGTGAAGCAGACATTAAAAAATGGCGAATATTAACGATGAATGTTGTGAAAATAATTTCGATAATTCCCGTACCAACAGCTAGTAAACTTAAACATATATATTGTGAAGCACCGGCAAACACAATTAAACTCATTAACACTGTCTCAGAAAGTGAGAGTCCAGTAGATTTTGATAGTAAGCCAAATGTTAAAGCAACAGGTAAATACCCAATCGCAATGCTAATCCCACCTTGTGTTCCTTGAAGAAAATCAGATTGCTTTTTCGCTAAAGTGGTTGTAGACATAATAATACCTCCTTTTTATTGCTCATCATGATTTATGAATAATACATTAGTAGATAAAAACTCGTTTTTTGATCCGTAAGATTTGCATACGTATGGGACTGACTTGCCTGAAAACGCATAGAATCCCCTTTTTTCAGAACATATTTAACATCTTGAATGGAGATTGTTGCTTCTCCATCACAAACTAAAATATATTCCTCAACACTTCCATGATGTCTTTCTGATTTATGAACACAACCTGGCATTAATTCAAGAAAATACACCTCAAACTTTTTAGATGAATCAAATGGAAAATAAGGATATACTTGTAATTGTTCGTCATTTTCTGTTACTGCTGTTTTTTCGTGTAGTCTCACAACTGTAACAGTAGGTTCTTTCTCCTCCACTAATGAAGAAAATGACACTTGAAGACCGTTTGCAATCTTCCAAAGAGTGTTTACCGTTGGACTTGATTCTCCTTTTTCGATTTGTGAAAGCATCCCCTTGCTTACACCAGTTAATTGAGCAAGCTGATCATAACTATACCCTCTAAGCTTACGTATATTTTTTAGATTCTCCGCAATTTGAGTTTGAATTGAATTCATATATTTCTCCCATTTTTTGTTATTGTATAATATATTATACAATCGTACTTTTTAACATACAATACTTTTATCTTTTCTCACGTTATCTCCTTCCATTTCTTCACACCATAAGGTACATTAAAAGTAACTTTTATTTCTTAAAGGTGGGATAACTTGCTTGATGCCTATTTTGAAAAAATACAAGAAAAATTGAGTTTAGTCATGCAAAGCGAACAAGAAGGAATGGAGAAGGTTGCAGCAAAAGTGGCTCAAACAATAATGTGCAATGGTATTATCCAATTATTTGGATGTGGACACTCTCATATCCTAACAGAGGAAGTGTTTTATCGAGCAGGTGGACTAGCACCAATAAAACCCATATTCATCGAATCTTTAATGCTTCACGAAGATGCTGTTAGATCTTCTCAACTTGAAAGACAAAACCACTATGCAGAAGAGTTTTTAAAGCATCAGGATATACAACCTCATGACCTTGTAATAGTAATTTCAACTTCAGGACTTAATCCAGTACCTATTGACGTTGCCCTTCATGCTAAAGATAAAGGTGCAGATGTTGTTGGAATTAGTTCATTTCAATATATTCATTCTCAACCTTCTAGACATAGAACTGGAAAGTATCTATCACAAGTTGTTGATTTTGCTTTAAATAATCATGCGAATACAGGTGATGCAACCATTACATATGGAAATTTCGGTGTTCCCTTCGGACCTACCTCTACTGTTGTTGGAGCATCTATGCTAAATGGGATTTTTGCTGAGGCCATAAAGATTATGATAAATAATGATTTTGAACCTCCAATTTTTCGGAGCGGAAATATTGAAGGAGCAGATTTTCATAATCAACAACTAATTCATAAATACCGTGGAAGAATCCCCTTATTAACCCAAATTGAAAATAAATAAGCTTTACCTACATTTGCAGGTAAAGCTTATTTATTTTCGTTCTATATTAATCTTAAATTTATATCGGTCCGCACGATAGGAAGACTTAACAATCTCAAGTGGTGTACCATCTTCTAAATAAGTTTCTCGTTGGATGAGCAACACAGGAACATTTTTGTTAACATTCAAATGTTTTATATCTTCATCTCTAACAATAGCGGCTTCAACCGTTTGAGCTGCATGACCAATACTCAGCTGTAGGTCATCCTCAATATACTTGTATAAGGAATTTCCCAAAATATCAGGTGTTAGCCCCGGAATTAACTTTACTGGAAGATAACTAGTTTCAACTGCAATCGGTTCATCATTTGCTAAACGTAATCTTTTTATTTTATAAATAAGTTCTTCTTCTTCAAGGGAAAGCCACTCTTTTATTTCTTCTATAGCAGGGGAGACCTCGAAGTGTAACAGCTTACTCCCTGGTACTAGGTTTCGAGCCTTCATATCTTCTGTAAAACTTGTGAGTCCTTGTAAATTTTGTTCAAACTTTTGACTCGATACAAAAGTTCCCTTCCCTTTTTCTCTATAAAGATATCCCTTATTAACTAAATTCGTTATGGCTTGTCGAACCGTCATTCGACTTATTTGATAGTTTTCTGAGAGTTCTCTCTCTGACGGCAATACATCACCAGGCTGTAGCTCTTCAGAAATTATTGATTTTTTAATTTGCTCTTCTAACTGATAATACAAAGGAAGAGGAGAATGTTTGTCAATCACATAAAGATCTCCTTTCGATATCACTACTTATTCATTATATTAAATAATGCTAGGTTTTTACAATTATTTAAAGAAATTCATCGTATGACCGACATACGTTTGGAAAGGCATGGCTTGTCGCCAAGCCCTAATGGTGAAAGCCTTAGCTTTCCCCATATATACCATCCATAAAATTTTATGCTTTCTGATCGTACAAAATAGAAAACTACCTGTTTCAGCGATCAGGTAGTCTTCTTCTTTTTATTTTCTAATTTTTTCAATTTCATCAGCCACAAATTGAACTTGTGTCCCTATGATGACTTGTATGCTTTGTGGACCAACAATATTTATCCCTGGAATGTTTGTTGATTTAATTTTTTCTTGATCAACGGCATTCATATCTTTTACTTCAACCCTCAATCTAGTCACACAGTTATCTACAGATGTAACATTTTCATCTCCACCTAAACCTTCATATATCTTCTTCGCCATAATAGCGAACTTATTATCAGCTGAGTCCGTGCCCTCTTCTTGTACATTTGCATCTGTATCAGCTTCTCTACCTGGAGTAGCTAGGTTGAATTTAGTTATTAAGAAACGGAACAATACATAATAGATCATCGCAAAAACTAACCCTTGAATTAACAACATATACGGCTGATTAGCTAACGGTAATCTTGAACTTAAGACGAAGTCGACTAATCCTGCACTAAACCCAAAGCCTGCTGTCCAGTGAAATAATGAAGCAATGGCTAAAGATATACCTGTTAATGCTGCATGAACAACATATAGTGCAGGTGCTAAAAACATGAATGAAAATTCAAGTGGTTCTGTTACACCAGTAAAGAATGACGCAAAGCCTGCTGCTAACATTAAAGATGCTGCTTGTTTCTTTCTTTTTGTCTTAGCTGTATGATACATCGCTAAAGCTGCTGCTGGTAAACCGAACATCATAATCGGGAAGAAACCAGCTTGGTACATTCCAGTAATACCCTTCGTACCAGTACCTGCCCAGAAATTACCGATATCATTAATTCCTGCAACGTCAAACCAAAATACTGAGTTTAATGCATGATGTAAACCAGTTGGAATGAGTAATCGGTTAAAAAATCCATATAAACCAGCGCCTATAAACTCTAATTTACTAATAGCAGTTCCGAATGAAACTAATCCTGTAAAAATAACTGGCCATGCAAAGAATAAAACAACTGAGACAACTAGCATAGAAACAGCTGTCATAATTGGTACTAGACGCTTACCACTAAAGAAGGCTAAAGCTGCAGGTAATTGCACCTCACTAAAGCGGTTGTACATCATAGAAGCAACAATACCTGAAAGGATTCCGACAAACTGGTTTTCAATCTTAGCAAATGCCGGGTTAACTGCTTCTGGATCTACACCTTGCAGCAAAGCAACGGAGTTAGTTGATAATAGGGTTGTTACAACAAGAAATGCAACTAAGCCACTAAGTGCTGCGGAACCATCTTTGGTTTTAGACATTCCTAAAGCCACACCAACTGCAAAAAGAATGGACATGTTGTCGATAATAGAAGATCCAGCTTTAATTAAGAATGCCGCAATTGGATTACCTGCTCCCCAGCCAGATGGATCAATCCAATATCCTATGCCCATTAAAATTGCAGCGGCTGGTAATACTGCTACTGGAAGCATTAAAGAGCGGCCAATATTTTGTAAGTATTTCATCATATGACTTCCCCCTTATCCAAAGTTGAATAACAATAAATATAAAATGGCATTACAATATGTTGTTTCTTGTTACTTGGAAGCGTTTTTACACAAATATCTTATCACCATTAGATATAGATGTCTATACCAATTTTATAAATCAGAATCGTTAGTTTGTCATAATTCCTGTTATATTTTCATACATGGTTTTTTCAACCGGTATAGACAACTATATATTGAGATGCTATGCTTTAAATATGAATTCTTATAAAAGGAGTACATTTAAAATGAGCTCATTTTCAAATAAGCTGATCATTCAGAATGGAACGATTTACTCTGAAAACCAAGTCATTAAGAGCGGCTTTCTAAAGATAGATGAGGGAAAAGTTAGTGATATTAGTTTGTCTCATTTCACAACAAGTCACTCTGATTACACAATCATCAAGATACCAGATACTTTTACTGTTATACCTGGCATGATCGACCTTCATATCCATGGTGCAAATGGGGCAGATACTATGGATGCAACAAAAGAGGCATTGGATGTGATGGCTTCTACTCTTCCAATGGAAGGGACAACAAGTTTCTTAGCAACCACAATAACAGAAGATATAAAAGTGATAGAAAAATGTCTAGTAAATGGAAGTGAGTATATTCACTCCTTACAATCAGAAGGTAATGCAGAGGTATTAGGGATTCATTTAGAAGGTCCCTTTATTCATAAAGATAAAGCTGGCGCACAACCAATTCAACACATTTTAAACCCTGACTTGGAACTCTTTAAAACATGGCAATCAATAGCTAATAACAATATTAAGCTAGTTACCCTTGCCCCAGAGCTTCCAGGGGGGACCGAATTTCTACAATATTTAAAAGATCAAGGAATTATATCTTCCATTGCTCATTCTCAAGCAACATATAAGCAGGTATTGGTTGCAATTGAAAATGGTCTTTCACATGTTACACACTTATTCAACCAAATGACAGGCTTGCATCATCGTGACCCTGGAATTGTTGGAGCAGCATTTCTAAAAAATGAACTAAAGGTAGAGCTGATTGCCGACGGTATTCATGTTTGTCCTGAAGTTGTGAAACTAGCCTATGATCAAATAACAGATGAGAGATTAATCTTAATCTCTGACGCTATGAGAGCAAAATGGCTTGTTGACGGAAAATATGATTTAGGTGGACAAATGGTTACTGTGAAGGAAGGGAAAGCCCTACTAGAAAAAAACACTTTGGCTGGTAGTGTCCTTAAAATGATTGATGCATTTAAAAACATCCAGCGCTTTACTGGTTGTTCCATTAAAAGTGCTATTAAGATGGCTTCGGAAAATCCAGCAAAACAATTAAATGTGTTTGATCGTAAGGGTAGCATATCAATCGGAAAAGATGCAGATCTTGTCATACTTGATGAAGAGATGAACATTTTTATGACTATTTGTAATGGGAAAATCGCTTATACAAATCAAGAACATGGTCATAAAATAGTAGAGGAGTAGTTTTGAAAGCAGCTATTGCAAGATCTATTTTATGCTTGTTCTGTTAAGGAGATGACATCACTTGAAAATCATTGAAGTAAAAAATTATGATGAAATGTGTTTAAAAGCTGCTGAGTATATTATTAATAGGGTTAAAAATAATCTAAACTTGAATCTAGGTTTAGCAACAGGCGGAACTCCTAAAGGTGTCTATAAAAAACTAATTGAAGATCATCAACAAAATCACACATCATATAAGCAAGTAAAAACATTTAATTTAGATGAGTATATTGGACTTTCAAAAGAAGATTCTAACAGTTATCATCACTATATGAATGAAAACTTATTTCAACATTTAAATATTCTAAACGAAAATACTCATATTCCTTCAGGTTTGAATGATGACAATGAAGCTGAATGTAGAAAGTATGAAAGCTTGATTATCGAAGCTGGAGGAATTGATCTACAGATTCTGGGTATAGGAGCAAATGGGCACATCGGCTTCAATGAGCCTGGCACCTCCTTTCATTCAAAAACACATGTTGTTGATCTTGCCCAGTCCACAAGAAAAGCGAATGCCCGCTTCTTTCATAGTCTAGATGAAGTCCCAACCCAAGCCATTACAATGGGTATTCAGACAATTTATCAAAGTAAGGAAATTTTATTATTAGCTTCTGGAAAATCAAAACAAGATGCGATGGTGAAACTACTAAGTGGTGAAATTACAGAAGAGTTTCCTGCTTCCATTTTAAACAATCATCCTAAAGTACTAATAATTGCAGATGAAGAAGCCTTGTTTCGTGTTAAAGAAATAAGTATATTCTAGTAATAGAAAAAGGTACATGCTCCGCACTGGAACATGTACCTTTTCTATTACTAGCTCATCCTTAAATAAGTAGTGCTTTATCAGATAATGAGCTATCTGACTTAATTTTTGAGAACTCTTCTAATAATGAATTTACCGTTAATCCCTGTTTTTGGTCTCCCTCAGCCTGAAAAACAATTTGCCCCTTATCCATCATGATCAGTCGATTTCCGAGATCTACCGCCTGCTGCATATTATGGGTAATCATTAACGTCGTTAAATTCCCCTTTTCAACAAGCTTCTTCGTTAAGTTCGTAATCAACTCTGCTCTTGAAGGATCAAGTGCAGCCGTATGCTCATCAAGCAACAGAATATCAGGCTTTGTAAATGTGGCCATTAATAGAGATAAAGCCTGTCGTTCTCCACCAGAAAGTAATCCAACTTTAGCAGACAAACGATTTTCAAGACCAAGACCTAACATTTCAAGCTGCTCTTTGAAAAACACACGTCGTTTCGCTGTTACACCAGGCTTCAGGCTTCGTTTATGAACTCTGGAATAAGCAATTGCTAGGTTTTCTTCAATCGTTAAAGTTGGCGCCGTTCCAGCCATCGGATCTTGGAAAACCCGTCCAATGTATCGTGAGCGTTTGTACTCTCTTACATCAAGCATGGATTGGTCCTTAATTCGAACATCACCATCATCTGGAGTGATTCTTCCAGCAATAACATTTAACAGCGTAGACTTTCCTGCACCATTACTTCCAATAACCGTAACAAAGTCTCCTTCTTCTAAAGACAATGATAAATGGTTTAAGGCGATTTTCTCATCAAGGGATCCTTCATTGAAAACTTTATATATTTGCTTTAGTTGTAGCAATGTTCGCACCCCGCTTTCTTCGTAAGCTTTTCTTCCGTTTATCTTTTTGCTTATCAATGATTTGCGGAATAACAAGTGCTCCTATAACAATACATGCTGTAATCAGCTTCATATCTCCTGTTTCGAAAAAATTTACTCGAAGTGCCATCGCAACAATAATTCGATATACAATTGCCCCGATAATAACAGCTATCGTTGCGCGCACAATTGTTTTTGTACCGACTAATGCCTCACCAATAATAACAGATGCTAAACCAATGATAATCATCCCAATACCCATTCCAACATCACTAAAGCCGTTGTATTGAGCAATAAATGCACCAGAAAATGCAACAAGTGCATTGGATAAACCAAGTCCTACAATTTTTAACATATCTGTATTTGCAGAAAAACTTGTTATCATATTTTGATTATCACCAACAGCTCTAATCGCTAGACCAAGCTCTGTTTTCAAGAAATAGTCTAAAAGATATTTAATTACTAAAATCATGATTAACATCGTAATAACGACTGACCATGTTTTCGGGACAAATCCTTCCAGGCCAAGTGAAATAAAGAGACTCTGAAGGCCAGCATCAATCCCAAGCTTGTTCCAGCCTTCTAATAATTGTGTAAAAACTGTTTCTTCCTGTAATAACGGAACATTTGATTTCCCCATAATTCTAAGATTAATAGAATACAGGGCGATCATCATTAATATCCCGGAAAGCAGAGGGTTAATATTCCCTTTAGTATGCAGCACCCCTGTGATACAGCCAGCCAGAAAGCCTACAATCAATGCGACTAATGTGGCCATGAAAGGATTCACACCGTTAACAATTAATACGGCACTCACTGCTGCGCCAGTTACAAAGCTGCCGTCTACTGTTAAATCAGGGAAGTCTAATATTCTAAATGATAGGTATACTCCTAGAGCCATAATCGCATAAATTAAGCCTGACTCTACTGATCCAAATAGGGCTGTAAACATAATTTCTCACCTTTATTCAAGAATTTCTGCTTCTTCTTTCCATTCTTCTTTTATTTCAATTCCCATATCCTCAGCTGATTTTGCGTTGATTTGTAGTTTAAGTTTTTGAGGATATTGTACTGGAATTTCACTTGCTTTTTTCTCACCATTTAATATGCTAACTGCCATTTCTCCAGCTTCAAAGCCAATATCATAGTAATCAAAACCATAAGCTGCGAAGCCACCACGTTCTACAGAATCTAATTCACCAACAAATAATGGTAGGTCATTATCACTAGCAACACCAATTACACTTTCTAATGCAGAAACTACTGTGTTATCTGTGATAACGTATAAGGAATCAACTTTACCAACTAAAGATTCTGCTGCTTGTTTTACTTCTGCTGATGTTGACACAGAAGCTTCAACAACCTCTAAATCTGTTCCTTCCATTGCTTTCTTAACAAGATCAATTTGAGCAACAGAGTTCTGTTCTCCAGAGTTATAGATCATCCCAACTTTAGTTCCATCGATGTTTTCATCAATAAACTTCACTGTATTAGGAATTGCATCCGGATGAGTATCGGTTGTTCCTGTTATGTTTGCACCAGGTTCTTCAAAGCTTTTTACTAAGCCGCCTCCAACTGGATCTGTTACAGAAGTAAAGATAATTGGAATATCTGTTGTTGCATTTAAAGCACTCTGAGCGCTTGGTGTTGAGTTAGCGAAAATTAAGTCAACTCCATCACCAACAAAGTTATTAGCAATCGTTTGGCTATTATTTTGATCTCCTTGTGCAATTTGAACATCATATTCAACTTCCAAGCCTTTTTCTTTTAATGCTGCTTTAAATCCTTCTAATGCTGCATCAAGTGATGGATGCTCAACGATTTGGTTTACACCAATTGTATAGGTCTTTTCTCCGCTACCAGCATCTGAACCAGAGTCTCCGCTGCTACTTTCAGACGTTCCTTCACTGCCTCCACAACCCGATAATGCTAGAAAGCTAGCAAGCATTAAACCTGTACCAATTTTCCAACCTTTTTTCATACAAAAGTCCCCCTTTAATGATTGTTCCCTTTTATGCTTTTATGCTTTTATTGATTAAATTATACAGGAGAAATCAAATAGTTCAATATTTTTCGAAAATTTAATAATGTTTTTTTCTATATTTCAGCCTATACTTCCTTACTTTAAAGCGAAAAAACACAGATATCATAAGGATATCTGTGTTTTTGTTCATGAAAAAAATACCATTCATTTCATTCTAGCAAAATACTATTTTTGTAAAACTTGATCTTTAAGAGCTCTCCTTAATATTTTTCCAGTAGTATTCTTTGGTAGCTCTTCTAAGAATTCAATTGAACTAGGTACTTTGTACTTAGCAAGGTGCTGTTTACAGTACTCCAAAAGGTCATCCTCTGTCATTTTGTCATCCTTGACGACGACAAAGCATTTGACTGCTTCGCCAAAATTTGGGTCAGGAACGCCTAAAACAGCAACCTCTACAACTTCTTCATGATTATAAAGTACCTCCTCCACTTCACGTGGATATACATTATAACCACCTACAATAATCATATCTTTCTTTCGATCAACAATATAGAAATACCCTTCTTCATCCTGTCTTGCCAAATCACCTGTATAAAGCCAGCCGTCTCGTAATGTATGTGCCGTTTCTTCTGGCATTTTATAATAGCCCTTCATAACATTAGGACCTCTAACGATAAGCTCTCCTACATGATTTGGTGGTAATTCCTCTCCAAGCTCATTTACAACCTTATTTTCAACGTTCACAATATTTGTCCCAATTGAACCAGCCTTTCTTGGGCGGTCAAGTGGATTAAAGCAAGTAACCGGAGATGCTTCGGATAAACCATAGCCCTCTGAAACAATAACCTTGAATTTTTGTTCAAATCCTTTTAATAATGCTACAGGCATCGATGCCCCACCTGAAATACAAATGCGCAATGACTTTAAATCATCAGGCTGTGCTTTGTCATACTGAAGTAAGAAGTTATACATAGTTGGAACTCCAGCAAAAACTGTTGCCTGATAGCTCTTAACTAATTGAAAAATAACTTCAGGACTGAATCTCGGAACAATAAGTAATGTGGCTCCATTCATTAAAGGTGCATTTAAAGAAACTGTTAAGCAAAATACATGAAACATCGGCAATGTTGTCACAACAATATCATCACTTGTCATCTTTAAATAATTTGCCGTATCAATTGCATTGCTATATAAGTTTTTATGCGTCAACATCGCACCCTTTGGTTTACCAGTTGTACCAGACGTATAGAGAATAACAGCAACATCATCATCTGATAACTCCGGACCAACAAACCTCGGGCTACCTGTTGAAAGCATCTTTGTAAACCCTTTCATTTTTGTGTATATAGATAGCTTCGTTACATCTACATCTGTTTTGCTATCAGTAGGTGGTGTTTCACACGTAATAATGTGTTCAAGCTTAGGCAGCTTTTCATTCATTTTTTCAAATAACGGTATTAACAAATCTAACGTAATGACCGACTTAACATCTCCGTTATTAATAATATAAGCAATTTCATCAGGTGTGTAGATAGGATTGATCGGAATAACGGTTGCTCCAGCTCTTAAAGCTCCGTATAAAGAGATAACAAAATAAGGTGAATTTCCTAAAACAACTGCGACATGATCCCCTTTGTTTATTCCCATGTCTGTTAAGCTGCTTGCAAATTGATTAATTGCTCCCTCTAACTGCAAATAAGAAGTTTCATTACCTTCAAAAATAAATGCCGGCTTTGTTCCATGTTCTTTTACAGTTTCTGAAAACCGTAAAGATAAATTCATTCTCCCACCCCTTTAAAAATGAATGAGTAACCATTCATTTTATGTTTTTGAAAATACTCCCTTGCTTTCCATGAGACAACGGCTACACTAGAATATTCGATTTTTCATATAGGCTGTATAAATTACTTATATCGCCAACTTTTAAAATATTCTATCTTTATTATATTGAAAGTAGAAAAATTATACAATCACATGGAATGGATTTCATCTTATATTTTATAGTTTTATAGGAACTTCTCTGAAGTTATTACAGGATTTAAATGAACTTAAGCCTAATTTTATTACTGTATTAATTTTGAGGGCAAAATATTTTTACAGATAAAGGGTCACTAGTATATAGTAACCCTTTACGAACAATTAATCTTCAGACCACTCTTGGCAAGAAGTACTTTACCTGAGAAGATATTCTCCGCATCTCTTTTTAAATCATTATGATCTCCAAAATGAGGCAAATGAGTAATAAGCAGTTGGTTCACTCCTGCTTTTTGAGCTATTTCTCCAACTTCCTGACTATTCATATGTCCCATCTTCGCACCATCTTGATGTGAATAAAGACTGCACTCAGCGATAAGGAGATCTGCTTTATTTGAAAAAGGTATAAACTCATGCTTATAGCTAGAATCAGCCGTATAAATGACAGTTGATTTATGATCTGTTATTTTCATTGCAAAGCATGGTGCCGGATGAGATGTTTCTAAAAAAGAGATGGTAAAGGGTCCAACAGAAACCACCTGATCTGATGTATACTCGATGCCTTTTGTTGCATCTTTATATGTTAGTTTCTGGAAGCCTCCCTTATCTAATTTATGACCATAAATTGGCAGCGTCTTACCTTTTCCATTAATGATCGTTGTAACATAGCGAGCATATTGCAGGGGACCAACATCAGCTATATGATCGTGATGATAGTGGGATAAAATGACGGCATCCAATTCATCAATCGTTAAGTACTCTTGTAGTTTTGATAGCACTGCACTACCACAATCCACTAGTAGTTTAAATCCATCTGATTCCACTAAATACCCTGATGTCGCTTCATTTACTTTTGGAAAGCCACCCCAAAAGCCAATAACGGTTACTTCCATCTCTAATTCCCCTCCTTTTAGACCTTTCCATTATAAACCAATATTAGGATTCATAAAATCGAAATTCTTTATACCAAAAATTGGCTAATACCTATTTTTAGTTGGTAAAACTCCTACAAATCAACAACTTTTACCTTTCTACTCGAAAATTGTTACAAAACAGTTGTTGACACTTTTTAATCTGTTATAATACAATGAGTGTAATAAAATCAAACGGAGGGGATTCCAAATGATAATGAAAATAACTGAATTTTTCAGAAACTTACCTAAAAAACAATGTAAAGAGTGTGGAAACGAAATTGAAGAGCAACATGAATGCTATGGCAACACTTGCAATGAATGCTTGCATGTTACTGAAATCTAAGTCGTTTACTTGCGCCTAATCTGTTCAATAACAGTTTTATGTTTTTGTATCTGATACAGAACAAAAATAGAAGCTTTACTAAGTAGTTTGGTTTTCGAGTACAAAACTTAATTAGCAGTCCAATTCGCAATTGAATTGGACTGCATTTTTTGTTGCTTATCAAGAATCTTCATAAGTGTAAGGGTATTTTAGCACCCTAATTCTCATTCCTTTCAACAGGATGAGTTTGTTTGCTAAATTAATTGGGGATTGATGGACTGAAAGTGGTAGGTTTTTGGATATTCCAGTTAGAAAATAGTGTAGAAAGAAAAGACTCTGATGTTATTTAGTATAGAACTGATAGGCGGAGAAATTCCGGTTAACGTATATAGTAGGTGCTTAAGAAGCCGATATAAGCGGATATATTCCGGTTAACTTCCATATTTTCAACTAAATCTAAAGAATAGGTTCGTATAAGCAGAAAAACTCCCCTTATTTTGTAGGAAATGTTGGTATTTCCCAATTTAAAAGGAATTTTTCCGTTTATTTTTTAATTAACACAACTATAGAGTGCAAAAAATGCTTGGAGACAGTAAAATGTTCCAAGCATTTTTGCTAATCAAATTATCTGTTCATTTAAGCGAGAATGACCGTTCAAATAGTACGGATATTTCTAATTTTGTACTTCAAAACCGAACCCGTTAGGAACTTTACCTCTAGTTTCTTTTTCATTCATTAAAATAAAAAAGAAGAAGATTAGTATCTCCTTCTTCTTTAAGATGTCGCAACTAGATTTCTATTGTTCAATGATTCACGAAATACTAGTTTTGAAGAGAATTCATGGTTCTCAAAAACACGGAATTGTTTTTTATGTATTTTTTCACAAATGACTTCAATTGATTTTTTAGCCATGATTTCTACTGGTTGTAAGACGGTTGCAATCATTGGATCGATTAATTTTGTCATTGCCATATTGTCGTATCCAACAACCGTCAAATCTCCAGGAATATTCCAGCCTAACTTCTTAGCCTCAGAGATAACGCCCGCTGCCACAGCATCTTCACCAGCAATTAGTGCAGTTGGTGCAGCCTTCATATTTTCAAGCTTTCGAAAAATTTGCTGACCATCGTCCACTGTGGAAACCCTTTCAAAAAAGTACTGATCATAATCATGTATATTTGCTTCTTGTAAAGCAGACATAAATCCTTCCAGTCTCGACTGTGTTCCGTTTTTACTCATCCCACTAGAACAGTACGCAATACGTGTATGACCCCTTTCAAGCAGATACTTTGCAACCATGTAGCCACTTTCTGCCTGATTTATATACACCTTTGGTACTTGAGCACAATCTACATTTTCATTACAAAGAATGACCGGACCGAAGTTCAAATAAGTGTCAATAACTGACCAATCATTTTCAACTGATGTCATAATGACCCCATCTACCTGCTTGGTTTTCAAGAGATTTAAATAACGGCATTCTTTTTGTTTTGAAAATTGTGTCTGGCAAATAATTAATTGATACCCTTTAGAAGAAGCTTCCATCTCTAAGATTTCAATCAATTGACTAAAAAATGGATTTGATATTCTAGGTATCAAAACAGCAATAATCCCGGTTTTTTGATTTCTTAAGCTTCTTGCTGCAGAATTAGGAACATACCCCAATTGTTCCATTGCTTTCTGTACAAGCTTCTTTTTCTCATCAGAAACATACGGATGATCATTTAAGACTCGAGATACAGTTGTTCTAGATAAACCCGCTAGTTTCGCGACATCTTCAATGGTAGACAAATTTCTCCCTCCCCATAGGCTCTATGTTGCCCACCTTGTTTGACCTTTGGAAACGTTTTCAGGTTTAATTATATGAAAATATCTTTTGTAATTCAATCTTTTTTTCAAAATTGTTCCTATTTTCATAGAGAATAGGATGTTACTTTATAAAGGGGGCTATCGAATTAGGCTGTTCCATTGCGCTGCAGACACTTTCTTTCCGTGGGGCGTGCGCTGAGCCTCCTGGGCTTTTGCCTGCGGTTCTCACCTGTCCCGCTGCTCCCACAGGAGTCAAGTGTCTTCCGCTCCATTTCACTATTGCTTTAATAAAATCACTTTAATTCTACAATCTTAACGAAAAATAACCCTAAAACAAAAAACAAGAATAAAGCCCACTGACCTTATTCTTGTTGATTAAATTAGATAGATACAGAGTTACTTAGCCGTGACAAATTGACTGACTGAGTGTTGTAGTTCTTCATTTTGTTCTTTCATATTTTTTATTTTTTCTACCATGTCAAAGGTAAGATCTAGATTGGCTTTCATATTTTGATAGACTTGCTCCATTCTGCCTGTCATTTTCTTAAAGCTGTCTTGTTGTTCATATCTTCTTCCTTGGATTGTTACGGTATCTTGATTAACTCGTTCTAACGTAACAAGAAAGCTGTTCATAAAATGACTTACTTGAAAAACTTTTTCATCAATTGTACTGAATCGTTTAGGCATTTTTGATAATTCCGTGCTAAGTAGGTCTATTTTTTTAGAAAGCTCTATTACCTCTGAAAAACCGGCAGTGGTTTCTTGTGTTGTTTGCTGAATCATCTTTCGAATATCTTCAGTAGAACTTTTAGATTTTAGAGCAAGCTTTTTAATCTCATTCGCTACTATTGTAAAGCCTCTTCCTGATTCCCCAGCTCTTGCTGCCTCAATGCTAGCGTTGAGGGATAATAAGTTTATTTGTTCAGAAACGTCCGTAATAATGTCAATCATCTGTCCACTTTCATTTGCATAGTTGGTAATCTTAGAGATATTCTCGTTAAACAATGTCATCTTTTGATGAACATCATCGTTGAGCTCTCCTACATTATGAACAAAGCTTGATATGTCCGATATTTCCTTTTGAATCCAATTTAATTGATTTCCAATTTGTTCAATCGATGAGAATGCCTGCTGAATCTCAGCAATGACTTGATTTTCGACTTCTATTTCTTTCTCCAACCACTTTTCTGATTGTGTTACGTATGAATAAGTTTCCTCTATTTCAGTCATTTGAAGACTGGCACTCTGTTTTGAATCCTCACTTAGGGATAATACATTGCCTGTTGTGGAAAGCACATTAGCTGTTTGTGTTTTTACTTGATGCACAAGATCATTTAACGTTGATAGCACCGTATTAAATGCTTCATTAAGCTCGGCCATGTCCTCCCCAGCCTCATATCGGATTTTTTTCGTTAAATCACCCTTTGCGGCAGCAATCTCATTCATCGCGACAATTGTGTCTAATACAGATATTGAAGCACCATGCTCACTAACATTTAAGCCTGCTTCTTCCTCTTCTTTTTCTACTCTTATTTTCATTGTAAATTTCATAGTTCCGTAAATGATCAATCCCATCCCAAAAGCCCAGACAAAAGCCGCTCCAATTCCTAAAAGCTGAACACCAATTTGTTCTATTCTAGTTTCACGCACAAGACTTTCAAGTGGTGCAAATAAAGCTAAAGCCAACGTTCCCCATGCTCCACATACACCATGAACAGCAATCGCTCCAATGGCATCATCAATCTTAAAGACAGAGTCTATTAACCTTAAAGAGAAAATAACTAGAACTCCACCAATTGCCCCGCTTATCAAAGCAAACTCCGGAGTTAATATATTAGCACCTGCTGTTACAGAAACAAGACCTGCGAGAATTCCGTTTAATATATCTTCTACTCTCGGTCTTTTATCAAGCATCCAACTAATGATTAATGCAGCTGTTCCACCACTTACCGCACCAAAATGAGTGTTTAAAGATATTAATGCAATGCTTACATCTGCTACTCCAGTAGATCCTGCATTAAACCCAAACCAACCAAGCCATAAAATAAATACACCAGTTACAGCTAAAACTGCATTCGACATAGTGAATTTTCTACTTTCACCTGTAGAAGTATATTTTCCAATTCGAGGTCCTACTATAATCGCAGCCGCCAAGGCAACCCATCCCCCAATGGAATGAACAACAGTGGAACCAGCAAAATCTATAAAACCTAGAGACTCAAGCCATCCTTGACTATCTCCATTCCATAAGCTTCCCCAAGCCCAATGTCCAAAGATTGGATAAATGATTGCACTTATCATGATCGTCCCGATAATATACGCACCAAATTTCACACGTTCAGCAATAGCACCGGAAACGATCGTTGCAGCTGTTCCGGCAAAAACAATTTGAAATAATAAAAATGCCCAATTATAAGGATCTTCCCCAAGGCCTCGTAAAAAAAATCCATCTAGCCCTATCCACCCAGAAGCTGAACTGCCAAACATTAAGGCAAAACCAACCAGAGCAAACACAATTGTTGTAATGAGTAAATCAATAACATTTTTCATTGCTACATTAATTGAATTTTTTGCTCTTACTACCCCAGCCTCAAGCAAAGTGAAACCAGCCTGCATAAAAAAGACTAGAAAGGTGGCAATAACAATCCATAAAACATTCATATTTAGTTCGATCGTCTCCATTTCCTACCTCCAAATGATATTAATAGTTACATATAATGTTATATTTTATAACACATTAGGTAAAAAGGGGGAATTTTCTGAAAAAAATATATAAATTTGTTTTATTTTGTCATTTTTATAAGGTCAATCCTACTGCAAAACAAAAGGTCTGACCCGAACTCGGATCAGACCTTTCTTATCCTTCTATTTGACCTACGTCTTCTTGCACACTGGACTTTTTCACCTTTAATGAAAAATAGATGATCGTCCCGATAATAAACATTGCAAAAAAGCCAATCAATACATATGCTTGATTCCACATTTCAGTAAAATCTCCAGTGGAAATAATCGCTCTTAACCCTGCCACTGAGTATGTCATCGGTAACCAATGATTAATCACTTGAAAAACATCAGGAAGTAATTCAAGCGGGAAGGTTCCTGCACTTGTGGTTAACTGCAGAATTAATATAATGATTGCGATAAACCGCCCTGGATCAGCCATTGTTGTTACAAAAAATTGCACAATAGCCATAAAGGTTAAACTCGTTAAAATACTAAACAAGAAAAACAAACCAATATTTTTTACTTCCAGGCCCAATCCATATAAAAGGAGTATATCAGCTAAAACTGCTTGGAAAATTGAAACAACGAATAAAATACTAAATTTACTAATAAACCATGTCATTCCAGAGCTTGGTTCTCCAGCTGGTTTCCGTAATGGAAAAACAACCGTAAATAAAAGTGTTCCTACAAATAATGCTAAGGAAAGAAAGTATGGAGCAAGTCCTGTGCCATAATTTGATACTTTATTTATTTCTTCTTTAGACAGTTGAACTGGCTCAGCTATCATGTCATATTGATCTTCTGTTCCTTTAACATCTTTTGTATCTTCTGTTGCCTCCGCTAGTTTTGATGAGAGCTCGTTTGTACCATCGGATAACTCTGTTAATCCATTGTCCATTTTAGTGGAACCATCTGCAAGTTGAACAGATCCATCTTGTAAGGCCACCGCCCCATTCGCTAATTCATGTATACCACTTTCAAGCTTCACTCCACCATTTGTTAACCTAGATACTCCTGTTTTCATTTGATTGATTCTTTCGCCAAAAGTAGCTAAGCCAGACGTTATTTGTGATTGACCACCACTAACTTGAAGAGCACCGCTATAAAGTTTCTCTTGTCCAGTCCCAATCTGATCGATTGCCTCTTGAACAGCAACGGTACCTTCATAAAGCTGAGTACTTTTTTCCGGTAAGTCCACTACTTTTTCATGTAACTTTTCAGCACCTGCTGTTAATTCAGTTAAATTAGTTGCAAGTTCTTGCTGCCCTTTATTAATACTGTTTAATGCTTCAGCTAAAGCCATTAATTCTGCCTTTTGCTCCTCAGGTATAGATGCTCCTTCAAGCTTTGTCACCATTTCATTCACTTTGTTGGTTACACCAGAGAGATTTTCGGATAAATAAGCAGCTCCTTCACTAGCTGTGAGACTTCCTTCTGCCAATTGCTCCGTTCCTGTAACCAACTCAGGAGCTGATGTGTTTAATTGTTGGGTTCCAGTTGTTAGATCTGGTAAGGATTTCTCAAGTTCTTGAATTCCTTCCAAGGAGCTTTTTAAACCTGCTACCAGTTGAGTTGATCCACTTTCCGTTTCAACAGAGCCATTGTAAAGATCGTTTTGCCCTTGAAGCATGGCAGTTAAGCCATTTTCTACTTCACTCATTCCATCTGATAATTTCACTGTACCTTTTTCAGCTTCATTAAGTCCCTCTTTAAAGGTAATTGATTTGGTAACTAATTGCTTAAGGTTATCATTTAGTGTGCTTGAGCCTTCCTTCAGTTCATTTACACCATCATTGATTTTTTGAGAACCATCATTTGCCTCACTGATCCCATCAGCCATAAGCTTGATATTTTCAAATAACCCTTCTGCATATGTTTTTGTTAATGAATGAGAAACCTCTTCTTTTATTTTCTCAACGGCACTCTCACCTATTTGACCTGAAATAAAGTTATATCCTTTATTTGTTTTAAAAGATAACTCAAGATTTTGCGGACGATCATCTAATAATGTTGTAGCATTTTCTGAAAAGTTTTTAGGAATTTCGATAATCATGTAATAATCATGATTTTTTAAACCTTTTTCAGCTTCATCTTTTTCTACGTAATGCCAATTAAATGTAGAGTCTTCCTTAAGTGTTTCGATTAACTCGCTACCAACATCTAAAGGTTCACCTTCAAATATTGCCCCTTCATCTTGATTAACAACTGCAACAGGTAATTGATCGAGCTGTCCATAAGGATCCCAAAATGCGCTAAGATATCCACCGCTGTACATTAACGGTATAAACAATACTCCAATAACAGCGATCAATACTTTTCTATTTTGTAAGAGTGCTTTCCATTCTGCTTTTATTAAAGACACTTTTATATCTCCTCCAACAATAACTATTTGACCAAAATGTTCATTTAGTCATTTTCTATCAAAAAGAGAGGATTATCATAGTGACAATCCTTTAAGTAAATAGCCCTCAAAGATTTCAGCAATCTTTTCTTTCCCTAGGGGTTGATGATGTTTTTCCCAATCAAAAATAAGTGCAACATACAATTTTAAAATAATAAACGCAGTAAGCTCAGGATCACATTTTTTGATATCTTGGTTTTCTATTGCATCAATCATTTTTTGTTTTATATAAAGTAAGACCATTTCTTCTACCTTATGAACACCTTCATTTACGGTTGGTGTGCCTAGTTCTTGACTCTCTTGAAAGATTTTTATTGTTAATTGATGAGTTTTTCTGAATTCAAGAATACTATATAAGGCTAAGTGAACACGATCAACAAAAGGATGGCTTGTATCAAATGCCGCATCTGCAGCAGTCCTCATATCTGCCAATAATCGATCAATAATTTCTGAAAACAATTCTTCTTTATTTGTATAAAAAGTATAAATTGTTCCTTTACCAACATTCGCTAGCTTTGATACCAAATCCATTGTTGTTCCCTTATAGCCAAATTGCGTGAATGCTTTTGTGGCAGCCTCTACTATTTGCTGCTTCCTATCTATGCTCATTATATTCACTCCTGCATCAAAAATGACCAAATGAATAATTTGGTCATTTAGTGTGTAAGTAATATATCATGTTTAGATTTCTTTTACAAGTTCTATGTAGTTTGTTCTTTATGGTTTCCCACTATTCCATGTTGATCTAAGAAGGAAGTTATCTTTTTAAGATGTTCCTCATTTTCAACAACCACATAGCTTGATGGGCTCAACCATGATTTCTTACGGAATAATGTTAGCTTATATCCATTATCAACTCTCGTACTATAACCATAAAGCTCATGCCAACGTATGATCTTTTCTGTTTGATAAGAGGAAATTTGACTTGGATGATAGAACTTCCCATTTATGATAACACCTTTTGATAGGATAAAAAGACATCCCTTGTGTTGTACAGATTTAATTAATATAAAAAACAAATAAGCAGAACTAAATAAAGAGGATTCTAACCAATCCGTTGTTAGTACAACAACTAGTAAAATAAATAATAAAATAAGTGCAGCTAATGTGGCCCATTTTACATATTGATAAGACCTTGAATGTTTTGATATAGGCTGCATTTCTTTCCACTCAGCAGGTATAAGGATACTATTAAACTCTCGCTCTGTTCTAGGAAATAGAGCCTGCGTTGACATTTCAGCTGCTTTCTTAATATTCATTCTGTATTGAATGATGTAAGCAATACAAGTAATAAAGATGATCATAAAAATGATATCAATCATCTTACTTCCTCCTTTCTCCTTTTATTCCACTAGGTACTCTCCTTAAATAAATAATACGAATAAGTTACCATTAAGTTTCATAAATAGGGGAAAATTCCCACTTACCTCTACATATAACTGATCGAATGAATTTTCGAGTACAAAAACTTAATTAACAAACAAATTAGCAGCCCAATTCGCAAATCATTTAGACTGCTAATTGTTTGTTGCTTATCAAAGCTTTTCATAAATGTAATGCTATTCGCAATCCTTTCAACAGGATGACAAAAGTTAAGGTCAATATGCGAGTTTGTTTGCTAAATTAATTGGGGATTGATGCACTAAAAATGGTAAGGTTTTGGATATTCAAGTTGGGAAAATATTAGACTCTGATTTTTCAATATTGATTTTTTCGTGGAGGTATAGGAATTGATAGGCGGAGAAATTCCGCTTAAGGTAGATAGTAGGTGCTTAAAAAGCTGATATAAACGGAAATATTCCGGTTAATATCTATATATATAACTAAATCTAAAGATTAGGTTCATATAAGCGGAAAAACTCCCCTTATTTTATGGGGAATGTTGGTATTTCCCAATTTAAACGGAATTTTTACGCTTATTTTTCAAACTTAGTGAAAACACAACTATAGAGTGCAAGATAATGTAAAAAATGCTTGGAGACACAATGTTCCAAGCATTTTCTCTAATCAAATTATCTGTTTCATTTAAAGGCAAATTACCGTTCGAATTGTACGGTTATTTCTAATTTTGTACTCCGAAACCGAAACTGAACGAATGAGCCGACCAGTATTATTTCGCTTGAAATGGAGCAACTCGGTGTTTTGTTGCTTGCTCATATGAATAAGCAATTTCCAATAAAGTTGGTTCCATATACGCTTTGGCTGTAAAGGTAATTCCTACAGGTTCACCTTCATTTGTGTAACCAGCTGGTACAGTAATGGATGGATATCCTGCCTTCGCTGGAATCATTGCCCCAAAGTTGTTCGGGAAAACAATCGCATCTAATCCTTGCTCCTGCATGACATGATCAATTCCCTTTGTTTTGGATAAAGTATCATCTTTTTCTAAGCTTTCTAGATATTCTGGTTCAATTAGATTGCCACTTGTTGCATTTGCATCAAGGAATAGTTTTTGACCAAACTTTAATGCCTTCTCACCAATTTGTTCATTTGCTTTAATCACATCAGCTAGAGTTCGTACTCCGATACTAGAGTCAATTGTTTTTAGGTAAGCATTAAGATCGGTTTTAAATTCATATAAAAGGACATTTATATCCCATTCTTCATTTGTTGATGGGATGGTAATTGGATCAACGACTTCCGCACCAAGCTCCTTCAACTTATTAATCGCGTTGTTCATAACTGTTAAGTGTGATTCATTTAACTCATCAAAATATGTTTCTCGGGCAATCCCAATTTTCTTCCCCTTTAACCCCTCTTTTATAAGATGGTTGGTGAAATCTAAATCGGCAAGATCATTCGTTAAAGTGATAGGGTCTTGCGAGTCTTTTCCTGTTAGTACATTTAACAATATCGCAGCATCCTTAACAGATCTCGCCATTGGACCTGCCGTATCTTGGGTATGTGAAATTGGAATAATTCCTTTTCTGCTAATAAGACCAACAGTCGGCTTGATCCCAACAAGTGAATTTTGACTGGCAGGACTTAAAATAGAGCCTGATGTTTCTGTTCCAACTGCTACTACCGCTAGATTTGCAGCAATTGCCGCTCCTGACCCTGCACTTGATCCTCCTACAATAAAGTCCGTTCCGTAAGGATTTAATACCTGGCCGCCTCTAGAGCTATACCCTGTTGGCATATCCTCAGCGATAAAATTAGCCCATTCTGTTAAATTGGTTTTTCCCAGAATGATAGCCCCAGCTTCACGTAGCTGTTTAACAAGTGTTGCATCTTCTTTTGCATAAGATTCCGCCAGCACAAGAGATCCTGCACTTGTATGCATTTTATCAGCTGTATCGATATTATCTTTAATGACAACAGGAATCCCGTGTAATGGTCCGCGACTTCCTTTAGTTTTGCGTTCATAATCTAATGAGTCGGCCATATGTAATGCTTCGGGATTCACTTCAATTATAGAATTTATCTTAGGTCCACCTTGATCGACCTTTGCGATTCTTGATAAATACATCAAAACAAGTTGTCTTGATGTAATTTTATTGCTTTCCAATTGTTCTTGAATTTCCTCTATAGTTACTTCAATAAGCCATTCATCTTTTAACTGTTCGAGATAATGATCCATTCTAGGGTTACGTCCTTTCTCTTATTTTAATCATATTTTATCTACACCTTATAAAATTTAGAAGGATATGTTAATTATGAACTTGTCGTAGAAACATAGCAAATCTATTCCACATTTAAGTGGGAGTATAATTCTACTGACTCCCTAGTTATCTTATGAACACAGAAAAAGCCACCAATCTAATGGTAGCTCACGATTTTGTTGTTTTGTTTTTCTTATTAGATATGTCTAGCCAAACTGCTAAAATTAAAATACTTCCTTTTACAATGTATTGCCAGAAAGACTCCATCCCCATTAATGACATACCATTATCCAATGAAGTCATAACAAGTGCACCAATAATTGCACCAAAGATCGTTCCTACTCCGCCCATTAACGAAGTTCCACCTATAACACATGCAGCTATGGCATCTAGTTCATACATTTCTCCAGCAGAGATAGTCGCAGATGTTAAACGTGCTGTTAAAACTACTGCTGCAATGGCCGACAATAGTCCTGAAAAGACAAATAACATCATTGTTTTACTTTTGATATTTATCCCCGATAACTTTGCAGCATCTGAATTACCACCAATCGCATAAACATGGCGGCCAAACGTGGTTTTGTTAGAGAGGTAAGCAAAAATTAACGCTAAAATCATTACGAAAATAATAGGAAATGGTATCCCTTTATAGCTGTTCATAGCTAAAACGAAGGCAAGAGTAACACCGCCATAAATCACTAACTTTGTTACATCTATTCCTAAAGGTGCTACCTCAAAACCGTATGCTTTTCTTGATTTTCTCTTTTTAATAACAGATACCGCGATAAAGGCAATAACTGCAGTAGCTAGGATAATTCCAAACGCTCTTGAAAAATAAGCATTACCTAAAGCAACAAATACTTTATCTGAAACCGAAATGGTTGTCGAGTTTGTTACTCCTAATAAAATACCCCTAAATACCATCATGCCACCTAGTGTAACAATAAAAGCTGGTATGGCACGATACGCAATCAACCATCCTTGTAAGAGCCCTAGCAAAGCTCCAGCAGCTAGAGTTCCTATTAACACTACTCCAACCGGAAGTCCCATCCAGTTACTTAGAATTGCGGCAATCCCACCAGTTAGGCCAACAATGGACCCTACAGACAAGTCAATATGCCCGGCGACAATAACAAGAACCATTCCAATTGCTAAGATAGCTGTTACTGACATTTGTGTAAACAAGTTGGAAAGGTTTCTAGCTGTAAAAAAGGTCTCATTTAAGACTCCAAAAAATAACCAAATTAATACAACTGCTCCGATCATCGTGTATGCCCGAACATCCATTGTTCCGATAAGGGCTTTAATGGAATGTTGTTTTTGTATTTTACTTTCTTCTCTCTGTAAATTTGCTGACATGTTATTTCCCTCCTGTCGCTGCGACCATAATGTTTTCTTGGGTTGCTTCATGATAAGAAAATTCCTTTGCGAAAGATCCCTCATGCATCACTAATATTCTGTCACTCATTCCCAGTACTTCCGGTAACTCGGACGAAATCATGATAATAGCCACACCATTTTCAACTAATTGATTCATAAGGTTATAGATTTCATATTTTGCGCCTACATCAATTCCACGTGTAGGTTCATCAAGAATTAGAACCTTTGGGTTTGACATCAGCCACTTGGCTAAGACAACCTTCTGTTGATTACCTCCCGAAAGTGTCCCTACTGCTGTTTCCAAATTAGCTGTTTTTGTTCTAAGCTCTTTTACAAATTTGTTACTCACTTTTATCTCTTCATTTTCATTAATTGTCCCTAAACGGCTTATTTTATTTAAATTAGGTAGTGTTGTATTTTTTTTAACATCCATATCAAGCACTAACCCTAAACGTTTTCTATCTTCAGTAACTAACGCTAGTCCTTCTTTAATTGCTTGACTAATTGATTTAATTTGAGTAGCTTTCCCTTCAATTTTAACTGTACCTTCACTTTTGCCTTCGTAAGCACCAAATAAGCTCATTACAAGCTCCGAACGACCCGCTCCCATTAATCCAGCAATTCCAAGTATTTCTCCCCTCCGCAATGAAAAACTAACATTATCAATTTTCTTTTGGTCAGGACTATCTTTGTTCCACACAGAGTAATTTCTTACTTCTAGAACAGTTTCTTTTGGATGATGCTCCACTCTTGGATATCGTTCTGTTAATTCTCTTCCAACCATTAAAGCAATAACGTCATCTTCAACTACTTCATTTTTATCTAGAGTCTTAATTGATTGACCATCTCGTAAAACAGTAATACTGTCAGCTAGATGAAAAACCTCTGGCATTTTGTGAGAAATATAAATACAACTTACTCCTTTGTTACGTAATTCACATAAAATCCCCATTAATATGTCTACTTCACTCTCCGTGAGTGCTGCAGTTGGTTCGTCTAAAATTAGAATTTTTGTATTTTTCGATAGAGCTTTTGCAATTTCAACAAGCTGTTGCTGACCAATTCCAAGAGTGCTCGTTACTGTGTCAGGTTTTAAATGTAACCCTACCATTTCCAACCATTTAGCAGCTTCATAATAGAGAGAATCCCATTGAATAGTTCCCCATTTCTTAGGTTCACGACCTAGAAAAATATTTTCACCAACCGTCATATCTTTTACTAATGCTAACTCTTGGTGAATAATCGTGATACCAGCATCTTCTGCATCTCTTATTCTACGAAACTCTGCTTTTTTTCCATCAACAATAATATTACCTTCATACGTTCCTGCGGGGTATAAGCCACTTAGTACCTTCATTAATGTTGACTTTCCAGCACCATTCTCCCCACAGAGTGCATGGATCTCTCCCTGTTTTACTTTAAAACTCACTTGATCTAATGCTTTTACGCCGGGAAATTCTTTTGTAATTTGATCCATCTCTAAAATATAGTTCATTAAAGATCACTCCCACTCTAAAAATAGAGTATAGGACGATAGGTCCTATACTCATTTTTCAAACTATTCCTTAGATTAATTAACTTTCGGCCACTGATCTTTAGGTATATTTTTATAAATCTCCTCTAGCTTTTGGAACTTATCTTTTACAACAGTGTCCACAATATTGTCCTTCGTTACTGCAATTGGATCTAATAACACAGAAGGAACATCACTTTGGCCATTATTTACAGTGGTGTCAGTTGTTATTTCTTCACCCTTTGCTACTTTAACGGCCATTTCAGCTGCCTGTGTAGCAATTAAATGTATTGGCTTATATACTGTCATTGTTTGAGTTCCCTCAACAATTCTTTGTAAAGCAGCAATATCAGCATCTTGACCTGAAACAGGAATCTTACCTGCTAGTCCTTGTGCATTTAAAGCTTGAACAACTCCACCTGCAGTACCGTCGTTTGCTGCAACAACTGCTTGAATATTGTTATCATTAGCGGTTAGTGCATTTTCCATATTTTTTAGAGCTTCTTCAGGTTTCCAATCTTTAGAGAATTGATCATACACTAGGTTAATGTCACCGCTATCAATAAGTGGTTGCAAGATATTCATTGCACCTTCTTTAAACATATGGGCGTTATTATCCGTGTCAGCTCCACCAATATAGACAAAATCCCCTGAAGAAACTTGTTCTGTAATAGCTTGAGCTTGCATTTCTCCTACACGAACATTATCAAATGATAAATAGTAATCCACTTCTGAATTCTTAATTAAGCGGTCATATGAGATTACCTTTACACCCTCATCATGAGCTTTATTAACTATTGCAGACGAAGCTTCAGCGTTATGAGGAATAACAACCAGTACGTCCACACCTTCAGAAATAAGTTGCTCAGATTGGCTTAATTGAAGCGCGTCGTCACCATTTGCAGATAGAGTTTTCACTTCTGCCCCAAGCTCTTTTACCTTTGCTTCAAATAAGTCTCTATCTTTTTGCCAACGTTCTTCCTTTAATGTGTCCATAGATAGACCAATTACGAGTTTATCATCTTCTTTTTTTGGTTCTTCACTTGAAGCTTCGTCACCAGATGAAACAATCCCACATCCCGCTAAAGTAGAGGCGAATAAAACACTTACAGCACCTATCTTTAATTTTTTAAACAAACCTGTCATTTTAGTTCCCCCTGTTTTTGGTATCGCTTACAACTAAAATAGTATCATGTACAGAATTAATTGAGAGTTATAATCACCTATACTCATTTGTACTTTATCTTCACTTTTTTACGTTTTGTGAAACCACTTACCAAAAATCCTGCCTCTTTTAGCACATTTTTGTTTTTTCACCACAAAAAAATCCTAATCTAGAAGATTAGAATTTAAAAGGTTCTGCCGGTATTCTGTTGGTGAAAATTCTGTTACTTTCTTAAAAACACGACTAAAATAATTAGGATCGTTATAACCAACTAAAAAGCATATCTCCTTAAAACTGAGATGATGATCTAGTAATAATTCTTTAGATTTTTCAATTCTTACGTTTGTTAAATAATCAATAAACGTAATACCCTCATATTTCTTAAAGATTTTGCTGAAGTAAAAAGGACTTAGGTTAATAAGTTCAGAGACATACTCCATTGTTATTTCTTTATGATAGTTTTCATTAATAAATCGCTTAGCCTGATCAATCAAGGATTCTGTCCTATTTTCTTTTTCCTTTTGTACGGCTTCTATAAGTAGATGCAACCATATTTCCGCAACATGTTTAAGTTGTTCTAATTGAGTCGTATCACTTATGTTTCCAATATCCGCTACTTTCACTCCTTGGCGTAAAAAATGTTTGTTTAACGATATAAACAATGCCATCACTTCATTTCTACATTGGTTAAAATCCCCATCGGTTGACTCAACCAATAAGTCAAATGCTTGATCAAAAACTATAATAGCTTGATGAAGATTGAATTTGTTAATTTCCGCCAAAAGCTCAGTCTCTATATTTAAATGATATTCCTTTTGTTTATCCTTATTATATTGTGAGTAATGATAGATTGATTGTTCATGATAAGGACTGCTTACGACAGTGGTTGCCTCGTAATATGAATATCGAAGACCTTCTAGCCCTTTCCTCTTTGTACCTATCCCAATTATAGCTTTTATTCCATAACTTTCATCGATAAATTTATAAATCTTCTTAGCAAAAGTTATAGATTCCTCCCTTAGTGATTGTTTAACCGAATCTTCATTTAAAATCGTATTAAAAAGGGTTATACGATTTCCAATTAAAGGACTTACTAAACAATCAATTTCACTAAGTTTAATGAAGCTCTTTATACCGGCATATATCGTTTGCTTTTCTAGCTCATGTTCATCCTTTTTCGAAAGCTGTAGCGATATAACTAAGGCATAACCAGTTTCAATACGTGTTTTTAGTAATTCATTTAATTCATTGAAATCAGGTTCTATCACCAGTTTCATCATGATCATTAAACATATTTCGCTTTCAACTAACGGTTGTAACTGAGAAATAGTTTCCCTTTGTGTTAATTCCTTATTTCTTAGTTTTTTTTCCAATTCCATTTTTTCTATCAACTTATTCACAACATCAAGAACTTCTTGTTTTTTCTTTGGTTTTAATAAGTAGTCACTTACACCTAGTGATAAAGCTTCCTTGGCATAGCCAAAATGGTCATAGGCTGTAACAAGCACTGTTTTGGCATGAGGTAATATCTGAGCAATTTCTTTTAATGCATCAATTCCTTGAATCCCTGGCATTTTAATATCCATAAAAATAATATCTGGTTTCTCTTGTTCTGATTTTTCTATAGCAACTCTTCCATTTTCAGCATGAAAAAAAACAAACTTTCCAGGCATAGCTCTAGAGATCATGAGTTCTAATCCTTGTCGTTCTAACGCCTCATCATCAGCTATTAATATACGATACATTTAATAATAGACCCCCTCATTCTATTTTCCCTGTACTAGACACTATGAGAGCTTAGGTAACCTAAAAATCACTGAAGTTCCAACATCTTTATAACTTTTTATATTTATTTCCAATTCATCTCCATAAAATAAAGATAGTCTTTTAAAAACATTTATTGTACCAAGACCAGTTGACTTTGTAGTAGTTGATAAGGTGGAAGGTTCATCTTCGTTCATATAGTTTAATAACTTTTGTCTTATTTTTTCATCCATTCCATTTCCATTATCACTTAGTTCTATAAATACACCTGATGAAATTCCCTTCACAGTTATCTTAATTCTCCCACCTGTTTCCTTTTCTTCAATTCCATGAACAAACGCATTTTCTAAAATAGGTTGAAGAGTAAGAGATGGGATCATTTGATTTAAAACGCTTTCATCAATATCATACTCAAATGATACCCGATCTTGGAAGCGAGCCTTTTGAATGGTTAAGTATTCTTTAATATGATCTAATTCGTCTTTCAGTGTAACAGGCTTATCTAATTTGCGTAGATTATAACGAATAAGGTTAGAAGCTGATACCGTCAAATCACTCGTTCTCTCAGCTCCTTCAATAAAAGCTAACTTCGAAATAATATTTAATGTATTAAATAAAAAATGAGGATTTATCTGACTTTGAAGGGCTCTCAACTCTAACTCCTTAACAAGTCGATTACTTTCAATTACTTGTATATGCTGAGAAATATAATGCTTTAAATCCTTTAACATTTGATGAAATGCTTGACCTAATATACCAATTTCATCTTTGGTCTTAGTTAAGTCAATTGTTTCAATATCCAAATTTCCTTTTGAAATTTGTTTAGCTTTTTCTACTAATCTATCAATTGGAACTGAAATACTCCGTGATAACCACACCGCAAAAACAAAGCTCAATAAAGTAGTAATAAAAAATAAAGCAATACCAAGCTGGTTAATATCTTGTGAGTAATTAATAATTTTATGGTATATTGGCTGATAGTAACTTAATTCTCTATCTACCATTTGTTGACCTTCTTCTCGAATAAAACCAGCAATCTTCTCAGCTTCTTCGTATTTTAATAAATATGAATCAAAATCATCTCTTTTAAGGTGGTCAATTACTGCTGTCTCCGATTCAAGAAATGATCTAATCATTTGATAATAATTTTCTCTCTGTATCCCATCAACATTACTAGCATGGTCTTTACCAAGTTGATTCCATAGTTTTTCTAGTCTTTCTTTATGAAGAATATAATTGCCATAGCTTTTATTATCTTGATTTAATATATAAGTATTTAGCAAAAGTATGTTATCTTGTGTTTCAGTGGATATCTGTTTATATAGCAAAACACGTTCCATCATAATGTGGTAACTATCTTGTACCATTTTTCCGCTTTGAAAAATAACAAAAGATACAATATTTAACAAAACAACAAGTATCGGGATGAAAACAAATAATTTTGTCCTAATATTCAATGCTCTCACTCCATATTTAAGTCAGCAGAATCAATTATTGTTATTTCTGTATACGCCTTGGTTGGGATGGAGATTCCCTTAAAGTGATCATCCATTAAGGAAACTGATTTGTAACCAATTTGGTAAGGTTTTTGGACAACCGTTGCAACAATCATTCTCTCTTTAATAGCGTGAAGTGTGTCATCTATATCATCAAACCCAAATATTTGTACATCTTCTCTATTGAGGTTTTCTGTTGCTTGTAGAATACCCACTGCATCAAAAACACTTGTCCCCACTAATATTGATACTTCAGGATGGTTTCTCAATATTTTTTCAGCCTGTTGCCCCGCCTTTATTCTTGATATATTTGAAGGTAAAACCTCAATCACCTCCATATTATCCCATTTTTCTATAACAGATTTAAAACCATTTAGTCGTAACTTTTGATTTTCAGCCGTAATATCACCTATAATGATACCAATTTTTCCTCTTCCTCGCGTTTCCTTTAAAACTTTATTACCAAGTTGTTGACCTGCAAAATAGTTATCAGTACCTACGTACGATAATCGATTACTAGAGGGTGCATCTGTATCAATTGTTATTACAGGAATACCTTTTGCCATTGCTTTGTTAATTAACGGTGTGAATTTTTCATTATTCAAGCTTTGTACAATTATTCCATCTACATTTGAAGCAATTGATTTTTCTAATAGCTTTAATTGTTCCTCCATATTACTTTGTAAAGGACCGATATATTCGACTTGTATATTAAGATCTTTCCCAGCTTCCAAGGCTCCCTCTTTAATGGCTTTCCAATAAGGGTTATTATATTCCTGAGCAATTAAAACAAGATGAACTTTACTCTCTAGACTTTTTCGATTATTTTCTTTTATTTTTTGAACAGAAGCGTTAAGTCCATTGGCTGTAATAATAAATTGACTTAGCAGGATGATAAATATTAATGATAGGGAGAGTAGTAATAGAGGCCAATATCTTTCTTTCATATCATTACCTTCACCTCCTAATGAAAACACTTACATATAGTCATACCATGAGGTTATCTGATTGGCAATGATAAATGTAAAGTCCGAGGGATTATTTATCATAATTTTTTCATTTAAAAACAAAATTAATTTTTAAGAAAATTATAAAGCAGTGGGTAAAATAATTAACCCACTGCTCCTAGTAATTATATTTTATTTTTCCAAATGCTTTAGTACAACTGTTGATAAACAGTCAATAAATTCTGGTTTTGCGTTTGGCATTTCAGGGCGGTAGTAACCTGCACCGAGTTCATCTGTAATGACCTTACATTCATAGTCATTATCATAAAGAACTTCGAGATGGTCAGCTACAAACCCTACTGGTACATAAACAAACGTTCTGTAGCCTTCTTCGTATAAATCTCTAGTAAGATCTTGAACATCTGGCCCTAACCAAGGCTCTGGAGTGTTACCAGCACTTTGCCAGCCTGTTACATATTTCTTAATACCAGCAGCTTCCGCAATTAAATCAGCTGTTTCTTGAAGCTGCTGTGGATATGGATCTCCATTTGCAATAATCTTTTCTGGAAGACTGTGTGCAGAAACGACAAGAACAGAAGAGTTTCTTTCTTCTTCAGTCATGCTGCTGTATGTTTCCTTGAGTTGATCTACCCAATAGCTGATAAATTTAGGCTCTTTATACCAGCTTTCGACTGATGTAATGGTTAATCCACCAAGCTTTTCAGCCTCTTCCTTCGCTCGTCCATTGTAGGACTTTACACTAAATGTTGAGAAGTGAGGTGCTAATACAATACTCACAGCTTCTGTGATTCCATCCTCATGCATCTGTTTTACAGCGTCCTCAACGAATGGCTCGATATGTTTTAAGCCAAGGTACATTTTAAATTCTATTTCATCTTGTATGCTATTTAGATGTTGTTCAAGCTTTTCTGCTTGCTCTAATGTAATTTTAGCTAATGGAGAAATTCCACCGATTGCTTCATAACGATCCTTTAAATCCTGTAGCATCTCAGGAGCTGGTTTACGACCATGACGGATATGAGTATAGTAGCGCTCAATGTCTTCCTCTTTATAAGGCGTACCATACGCCATTACTAGTAATCCCATTTTTTTCTTACTCATATTTTTCACCTCAATAAAGTACTATCTTTTATTATGCCTTAGTTGCTTACCTTTGCCTTTTTGGAATAATCATGCACAAAAGAAGTTAATTTTTTTAGTGACTCTGGATTTACCTGTGGAAAAACACCATGTCCTAGATTGAAAATATATCCGTCCTGCTGCATTCCCTGATCTAATATAGCTTTTGCTCTTTCTTCAATCACTTCCCACGGAGAAAGTAAGATTGCTGGATCAAGGTTCCCTTGCAGCGTTTTTGTCAATCCCATGGAACGTGCCTCAGAAACAGGTAATCTCCAGTCAAGGCCAACTACATCAAGTGACAGATCATGCCATTCTTTAGCTAGGTGGCTAGCTCCAACACCGAACATGATAAGAGGTACGTTTTCTTCTTTAAGCTCACTGAAAATTCTCTCCATCGTAGGCTTAATAAATGTACGATAATCTGCAACATTTAAAGCTCCTACCCATGAATCAAAAACTTGAATGGCTTTAGCACCCGCGCGAATTTGTGCTTTCACATATGTAATACTCATTTCAGCCAGCTTATCCATCAATGCGAACCATGCATGCGGCTCTGAGTACATAAATGCTTTTGTTTTATTGTAATTTCGTGAGGGGCCTCCTTCGATCATATAACTAGCAAGTGTGAAAGGAGCTCCGGTAAATCCAATAAGCGGAACAGATAATTGCTCTTCAGTAAGCAATTTGATTGTATCCAATACATAAGGAACATCACTTTCCGGGTCTATTTCTCCCAATTTCTCGATATCTCTCATTGATCGGATCGGGTCATCAATAACAGGACCAATTCCTGATTTAATTTCAACATTTACCCCTATAGCTGGAAGTGGAGTCATGATGTCTTTATATAGAATGGCAGCATCAACATCGTACTGTTCTACCGGTAATCTCGTTACGTATGCACAAAGTTCGGGTTGATGCGTAATCTCAAACAGGCTGTATTTTTCCTTAATTGCCCGGTATTCAGGTTGTGATCTCCCTGCCTGCCTCATATACCAAACTGGAACATAGTCCGTTTTTTCTCCACGACACGCTTTTAAAAACGTATCATTGATCTTTTTTTCAGCCATCCAAAAAAGTCCACCTTTCTATGTAGAAGGGGCTAACCCCTTTATTAAATAATATTAATTATAAAGTAATATTTATTCTATATTAAACTCTCTGCCCTTTCAACTATAACGGTTTCATTTCCTGTTGTATAGCTTAGATATGCAAATGTCAAAAAAAAGACGAAAACATCCTAGCTTTCCTTTCAAATCAATGATTTGAACTAAATAAAGTAGGTTTCCGTGATTTCGTTTGAATTCCTTCCTCATTCGTTTGCGTGTTATAAGGAGCAACAGAATAAGAGGTACCTGAAAACACATTAGCAAATGGAATCTCATAGACTCCAGTTCCCTTCACCGTGCCTATTAACTCTGTTGAGTTTCCTTCTGAATGCTCATAGATGCGGTATTCCACCCGTTCGTCTTTTAAAGGTTCCCATTCAAGTGTTAATGTAATTAACCCAAGCGGTTTAAACGTATATCTCGCTTCAACTTGGTCGATCTCTTTTATTCTTATAGGGCTTTCTAGATCCTGTACACCTTCAGGCATAGCAAAGGCTACATCTTGATCCCATTTAGCATCATTTAAAATGTCTTTAAAAAGCTTCGTCGGATAAGAGCTTCCATGTGTTAAATAATGTTCTTTATCTGTTTGATCATAGCCCATCCAAAGAGCTCCAACTACATTTTCCGTGTATCCTACAAACCAGGCATCCTTTGAGGCTCCAGGGACATTAGGATATGAAGTGGTTCCCGTTTTACCTGCTAACTCTCCTTTAAAATGACCATTTTGTGCTGTTCCTTCTGTAACTACATGCTGCAGCATACGTGTCATATCCCAAGCTGTTTGAGGTGAAAACACATCTTTCGTTTTTGAATGATGCTCTGCTATCACCTTGCCATCTCTATTTTTTATTTCTTGTATAAAGTGATGTTCACTGTAGCTTCCATTTGTAGCAAAGGTCCGATATGCATTTGCCATTTGAATAGGTGTTACCCCTTCAGACAGTCCACCAAGGGCAATTGCAAGACCATCATCCTTAATCCCCATTCCGAGAGACTTTAAGTATTCTTTACTAGTTTTTATCCCTAATTCTGATAACGTCCAAACAGCAGCAGCATTTTTTGATGAAATAAGGGCATCAAACATAGATACCTCTCCTGCATACTGATTATCATAGTTTTTAGGGGAATAATCACCATATGTTAACTGCTCATCTTTTAGCAACGAGTATGGTTTAAATAATTTTGTTTCTATTGACGGGGCATAAACAGCAACTGGTTTAAAGGTTGATCCAGGCTGTCGTTTCGCATTAAGTCGATTTAATCCTTTTGGTACATAATCACGGCCACCTATTGCTGCTATCACTCCACCTGTTTTGTTATCGAGTAAAATAAAAGCTCCTTGTGCAAAATCATCTGTTCCAGGAAAATATTCCTTTTTCTGAAATAAATCATACGCAGATTTTTGCAAGCTAAGTTGTAGTGGAACTTTGATGGTATATCCACCTCTTAATAATTCTTCATTCGATATGGCATACGTTTCTCTTGCTTCATCAAAAACCATATCAATGTAAGTAGTAAGCCATGGACTTTCTTGTTTTTTATTCACATTAAGCTTAACTGTTTTCCCTTGTGTACTAACAACTTCATCATATGTGATGTAGTGTTGATCTCCCATTAAACTTAAAATAACATTCCGCCTTTGCTTACTTTTTTCTGGATTTGCAATCGGTGAGTATGTTGAGGGAGCTTTTGGAATTCCTGCGAGCAACGCCCCTTCTTCAAGGCTCAATTCCGAAACATCTTTATCAAAATAAAGCTTTGCTGCAGCCTTTATCCCGTATGCTCCATGTCCAAAATATACTTGATTTAAATACATTTCTAGTAATTTGGCTTTGCTATACCGTTTTTCTAAGTTAACTGCAATGATCGCTTCCTTTGTTTTTCTTAGGAGTGTTTTGTCATTTGTTAAAAAAATATTTTTGGCTAGCTGTTGAGTAATTGTACTACCGCCTTCTACTTTTCCCCCAGCCAAAATATCTTTATAGAGGGCACGTGTTATTGCTCTAGCATCAATTCCATGATGCTCATAAAACCTCTGATCCTCAACTGAAATGAAAGCTTTTTGAACATATTCAGGAACTTCAGAAATATCGACAAGCTCTCTATTTTCTATGTAAAGCTTTGTAATTTCTTTTCCTTCAAAATCGACAAGCTTTGACGCTGTATTCATTACTAATTTTTCTTCATCGATGACATAATTCCCCATAAAGATAATAAAAAGATAACCTAAAAAAGCAAAGATTACGATACTAACCAATGCAATGCTTGATAAAAGAAGTTTCTTTTTCATTTCATCACCCCTTTTAGCTTAGTATTGTTAATAATAGGAAGGTATATGTGTTGAAAACACTAAAAATGGAAATATATAAAAAACAGTTGATATAATATAACCAAATAAATTATTTGAGGTGAAACGAATTGAAGCTATACATCACATATGGAACAGTGGATTATTTAGCCAAATTAGAAAAAAGCCATACTGGCGAAACCCTTTTACTCATGGCTAACCAGGACACTGGTGTGCTTTTTCACGAATCAAATGGCGAAACGATTTTTAAGGAACCAAAAACATACGAGGTATTAGATTCAACTGGTAACATCAAAAATGGATCTTTTGCTGTTTTGAACAATATCCCTGTATCAGATGAAGGAAGGCCACTATTCGAAAAACGGTTCAGTGAAAGAGCTCGGATGATCGAAAATGAGCCAGGCTTCTCAGCTATTCGTGTGCTGCGACCAAAAAGCAGTGATACTTATATTATCTTAACATTATGGGAAAGTGAGAAACACTTTAAGGATTGGCAGAACTCCAAAGCATACGAGCACGCACATAAAAAAAGAGGTTCAGAAGAAGGTATTGACCGACAATCCATTTTCCCTCGCCCGTCATATGTAACGACTTATTCCATTGTTAAAAACGACGAATAACTATTCAAGGGGGCTGACCAATAGTAACAGGTCAGCCTCCTGTCTTATTACCTATTCAGTTTCTCTGTCATTTTGACAATATTTCCTTGGAAATGACACCTTATTTCTACACAGTATGATGCTAAATTTCTACATCTACTATCAATAACATATAGTATTCTTCCCTTCATTCCTTCCTCACATCTTATCCTCATTCCTCATAAGGTGTAAAGAAAACCATTTAGGCTTTTGCTGAGGAGTGATCATAATGGGATAGAAATAACACTCATTCACTGGGTTTACCTACTGTTTATAGTTGGAATCATCGGTTTTATGCTTTTCCGACGTGATACAACGATTGTTTGTATAGTAGGAATACTTTCATTAGCTGCTTTTTCAACACTCTCTGTTAGTGATTCTATAACAAGTCTTTTTAATAGCTTTACCTTTGCAATTACACAGCTTTTACCAACAATACTCGTTATTTCAATTATTGTCGCAATGAGTAAGATTTTGACCATATCAGGCATAAATGAAGTAATGATTTTACCATTCTCAAAAATCATTAAAAATCCAACAACTGCCTTTTGGACGATTGGAATTTTAATGATGATAATTTCCTTTTTCTTTTGGCCTTCACCAGCAGTTGCACTAATAGGTGCTGTATTGTTACCCGTTGCCATTCGGGCCGGATTGCCTGCACTTGGTGTAGCAATAGCTATTAATTTGTTCGGGCATGGTATTGCTCTTTCCGGGGACTTCATTATTCAGGCAGCTCCTAAACTTACTGCTGATGCAGCGGGAATTCCAGTTGGGGATGTGATTGAAGCAAGTATTCCCCTTGTCATTACAATGGGACTTGTAACGACAACCTCTGCTTTTTTTCTTTTAAAAAGAGATATAAAACTAGGTAAAGATTTTCCAACTGTTTCAACATCATCTCCTATTGAAGACACAGACCACAGCTTGTTATCAGCAGCCACAAAAAAATGGCTTGCTATTATCATTCCAGTCATTTTTGTAATTGATGTTATTTTAATGATTACATTAAATCTACAAGGTGGAGATGCCACGGCATTAATTGGTGGAACAGCCTTACTTATTTTAATTCTCACAACCTGTTTAGCTCATAAGAAAAAGGGACTTGAGGAGTCAACAAATTATTTAATTGAGGGCTTTCAATTTGGTTTTAAAGTGTTCGGTCCAGTCATTCCTATCGCTGCATTTTTTTATTTAGGTGATGCGGGATATTACGACATTGTCGGTCATTATCTTCCTGAAACCTCTGAAGGAATCGTAAATGATTTAGGTATTGCTCTTGCACATATTGTTCCTTTAACACCGGAAGTTGGAGCTGTCACACTAACAGGTGTAGGGATATTAACAGGACTAGATGGTTCAGGCTTTTCGGGTATATCTCTCGCTGGATCAATTGCCCAACTGTTTTCAACAGCAATTGGAGTCAGTACTGCCACATTAACAGCATTGGGTCAAGTAACAGCTATCTGGGTTGGAGGCGGAACGATTATTCCATGGGCACTTATTCCAGCAGCTGCGATTTGTGGAGTCGATCCGTTTGAATTAGCTCGCCGAAATCTTCTTCCAGTCTCAATTGGTTTAGTCATAACAACTATTGTAGCTATGTTTTTATTGTAGACTCAAACCTCAAAAGTAAACGACAAAAAAGATCCTGTAAACAGAACTGTTTAACAGGATCTTTTTGTGATTATCTTTGGAATTTCTCAAGAAATCTTGTCGGATATTCACTAGGAAGCTTACTTATCTCATCTAGTTGATTCCATTGTTCAGCTGTTAACTCCCAATCAACACTTCCCATATTTTCATTAAATTGCTCCAGGCTGCTGGCACCAAAGATTGGTGATGTAATCTCTTCTTTTTGTAGAAGCCACCTTAGAGAAACCTGTGCAGGTGTTTTATCAACTGCTTGAGCGATCTCCTCGATTGTTTGTAAAATCTTAAAGTTCTTTTCATTATTTCGGTTCTCCCAGCTAGACTCACCCACACCTTTAGAGAGCCGTCCTGTTGTAGGAGATTCACCTTGTTTATATTTTCCTGTTAAAAATCCTCCACCAATCGGTGCCCACGGAATTACCCCAACATTTTCTTCTTTACAAAGAGGTAAAATTTCACGATCCATTTCTCGGTTGATTAAACTATACTGAGGTTGAATGGAAATGAACCTAGCCATATTATGAAAATCGCTGTATGACAAAGCTTTCATCATCTGCCACGCAAGGAAGTTTGAACATCCTATGTATCTTACCTTACCTGAACTAATAAGATCATCAAGTGTTCTTATTGTTTCCTCAATAGGTGTTATATTATCCCAAACATGAAGTTGATAAAGGTCAATATAATCCGTATCTAACCTTTTTAAACTTTGCTCTACCCCTTCCAGAATTCTACGTCTAGAATATCCAAAGTCATTAGGATGTGGACCTACTCGCATTCTAACTTTTGTAGCTAAAACAACCTCGGAACGGCGATCTTTGATGGCTTTACCAACAATTTTTTCTGATTCTCCACCAACATAGACATCTGCTGTATCAACAAAGTTACCACCCTGATCAAGAAAGTTGTGAATCATACGAATAGAATCCGCTTCTGTTACTTCTTTTCCAAATGTCATGGCGCCTAAGCATAGCTCTGAAACTAATAAGCCACTTTTCCCTAGTGTTTTATACTTCATTGTCTTTCTCCCCTCGTTTTTAGTTCTGTCTATCTAATATTCTAGATGCAATAAGTTTATTCCTTTAAATAACTACCGTAGAAAAGAAGCTACTAAAACATCAATTTCTTTTACATCTTTTGTAAAAAATAAAGTCATACTAAGAAACAATAGGAGGTGAAGAAGTTGCCTAATCCATTTGAAGCTGTATGGAATACATTAAAAACAACAATAGATAAAGTAGATGAACCGCACTCTCCTCTCCATGTTATTGAGGTTGGTGACCTTTGGAAGTATGTAACGATGGTGGAAGAGTTCATAAGATATGAAGAAGTTGGATTAAACACAACCTCAGATGATGAGGTAAGAGAAATGCTCGTTGATGCGGTCAAATTGTGTGAATCTCAGGTAAAAAGGTTAAGTGACTTTATGAAAAAAGAGGGTGTGCCTTTACCAGATGTTACGTCTGCGAAACCAGAGTCAAACCCTAAGGAAGTTCCTTTAGGTGTAAAACTAACAGATGATGAGATTTCAAATGGGATTTCATTTAAATTAGTCCTGTGTATGCAAGCATGTGCGAAAGGCCAAGCTGATGCTATCCGTAACGATATGGGTTTACTTTGGTTAAACTTCTATACAGAATGGGTAGCTTTTGGAACAACATTAAAAACGTTAATGCGTAAGCGTGGTTGGATTAAAATTCCGCCTTATTATTACCCACCAGGTTCTCCTGTTCAATAAATAAAAAAACCAACTCAATGAAGCGCAGGAGTTGGTTTCTTATTTATTAACTTACTTTTAAATAGAAAGGTCACTTTTTACTTTTCTTCGGCTGATTATTTTATGTAAATAAACATCTAAATGTATAATCCCAATTAGCAAAAGAGAACCAGCAATCATTCCGCCAATTACATCTGTTAAAAAATGCTCTCCTTCCAACAGTCGGCTCATCCCAATTACAACGACTATTAAACTTGTACAAACTAAAATGATTTGTTTCATTTTCTGATCATTTGTTTTTTTCAATAGTTTATAAGCGATTGTTCCGAACAGAAGAAGTCCAACCATAACATGACCACTAGGAAAGCTATATCCATCTTCAATATGTTGGGGAAATGTTGGACGCTCTCTCCCAATAACAGCCTTTAATGCTTTATTTAAAAAATTTCCAAATAGAACAGCAACAAATAGAAGCGAAGAAGTTATAAAACCTTTTTCCACAATGGCAAATACGATCATAAAAATGAATAATGTCACAATAATTCCGATAGTTGATCCAAGCATTCCTATAGCTTCAAATATTGTTGCTAGAGCATGATCATGAAAAGAGTATAACGTTTCTCCAATTATCGTTTCGAACTTATTTGTAGCATTCAACATCACTAAAGCAATTAATCCTATAAATAACACCGTTAATAAAATACCTATATTTTTTGTTTTCACTATTATCCCTCCTCTCCAAATTATTTTCTTGAAATTTTCAAAATTTTTCAATACAATCTATCTAATATTAATACGAATCTATTTTAATACATTTCACATTGTAAACATATGATTTTACATGGCTTTTTATATGTAGAAACTCGTAGATACTTAAAATCAATATGATAGGGGGAATACGATGCTTGATCATCTCTGGTCTACTCTAGACAGTTATTTTTCGGAAATGGTTACCATTCGCAGATATTTACATATGCATCCAGAGCTTTCTTTTAAAGAAGAAAAAACAGCTGCATATATTTTAAATTATTATAAAAAACTTGGTGTTAACGTACGTGGGAATGTTGGTGGTAACGGTGTTGTTGCAACAATAAAAGGTGACCTCCCTGGTCCTACTGTTGCACTAAGAGCCGATTTTGACGCCCTGCCAATTCACGATGAAAAAGATGTTGAATACAAATCAACTGTTCCTGGTGTGATGCACGCATGTGGACATGATGGGCACACAGCAACATTACTTGTGTTAGCAAAAACTCTTCATGAAAATCGACATCAGCTTAACGGAAACATTGTTCTTATTCACCAACATGCAGAAGAATACGCACCAGGTGGAGCAAAATCAATGATTCAAGACGGTTGCTTAGACGATGTTGATGTAATCTTTGGTACACATTTATGGGCTACTGAACCTGTCGGTAAAATTCAGTATCGTGTAGGTCCATTAATGGCCGCTGCAGACCGCTTTGAAATTACTATTCGTGGAAAAGGCGGACACGGTGCACAACCTCATAAAACAAAAGATGCCATATTAATAGGGTCTCAAGTGGTAACCAGTTTACAACAGATTGTAAGTCGTAAAGTGGACCCTATTCAATCAGCCGTTGTAACGGTTGGTTCATTTGTAGCGGAAAACGCCTTTAACATTATTGCAAATTCAGCCATGCTTATTGGCACAGCACGGACCTTTGATGAAGAAGTTCGTACACAAATTGAACATGAGATTGAACGGGTTGTGAAAGGAACCTGTCTCATGAGCGATGCAGATTATGAATATGAATTTTTCAGAGGATACCCTGCTGTTGTTAATCATGAGAACGAAACAGAGTTTTTAAAACAAATTGCACCTAGCGTACCTGGTGTGTATGAAGTTGAAGAAAGCCCTCTTCAAATGGGTGGAGAGGATTTTGCTTATTATCTACAAAATGTGAAAGGGACTTTTTTCTTCACTGGAGCAAAGCCCGTGACTGCAGATGAAGCTTACCCTCATCACCATCCTAAATTTGATATTGATGAAAAAGCTTTACTTATTGCTGCTAAAACACTATGTAAAGCTGCTATTCAATACCAAATCGATCACGTCAAACATTCATCAGCCATAAAGCAATGAAAGTAATAAACAAAAGGCAGAAGCTATGATTATAACGGGTTCGGTTTCCGAATACAAAAACTAAATTAGCAAACTAATAAGCAGTCCCATTCGCTACTGAATATGACTGCTTATTTTTATTGATATATATGGGGTTTAATTAAATGGAAGGTAACTAGGCCCAGAATTCCGAACCACTTTTAACATGGTGACATAAGTATTTGTCAGCAATAAAATTCGCAAGCTCATTGCTATTCCAAATGGTGTGCTAAAAATGATTTTAACTACCAGAGGGGGGATGATGGTCTGAGAGGCGGATAAATAAAGCAGATTATCCTTAATTGAGTAACCAATAGTTTATAAATAAGCGGAGTTTTTCCGGTTAGAATGAAGAGTGGAAATCAATTTGGAGATATAAGCGGAATTTTTCCGGTTAAGTAATGTAAAATGGACCATTTTCGTCTTTTTCGATTAAATAGGCGGAATCTTTCCGTCTATTTAATCTATTTTTCATGTTATTTCCTCAATAAGGGGAATTTCTCCGCTTATTAGTAGCTTATTTCCTTGCGATTCTTGAAGAGTTGGAAACGGGTACTTATCTTGGTATAAAAAATGCTTGGAGCATATAATATGTCTCCAAGCATTTTTCTTTGCTGATTTACTTGTCAAAATGCTTTTTAATCATAGTGCGAATGACTATACGAAAAGCAATGTTAATTTGTATTTTGTACTTCAAAACAGAACCTGTTACTATGATTAGCCCTGCCTTTTTACTGTTTCAATTCATGACCTGTGCTATGAAAGTCATTCGACAAACTTCGGGAAGTGACAGGCACTTCAAAACACCCTCAACCGATAACTATTCATCGTACATTCCCCAAGCTGTTGTACAAGGTGGTAATTTGCTACACCACCTACAACAGCGCCGATTCCTGGAATGATTTGCATTAGTTTTACAAGGTCTATATAGTCGCGATATTCTTGTTGAAAGATACGCCAATCTAAGTCTTTGATTTCTAGTTTTTTTGTTTCCCAATTTTCAATGATTGTAAGAGTTTCTTCTTTATGTGTTTCACTAGAGAAGGCTAGTTGAAACACATAAAGCAAAAATAATCTTTCCTCATATTCCTTCGTACTGTATCCATAATGGTTTGCAACTTCAAAAAGGAACTTCATTTTAATACTAAGAAATAACGGAAAATCTGCTAAGCCTAAAAGAAGACCACCTGCTCCGGTTGAAGCCCCTTCAATTGCAGCTGTTTTTTTGTACATTCCAATTGATTTTCTCACCAAATTTTCTCGTTGCTCAAATGTTAGGTCCTCAACATTTTTAGGAAATGTTGTGATATTAGATCCTAGTAATGTTGCCTCGATCATCTTTTTAATACTCTCGGTAACAGTATGGTGTACTTTTTCTGGTATCATTCCGTTCATTTTGTTTTGTGCTTTTTTAGATGAACGTTCCCAAAACGATGCTTTTCTCAATAGCTTCTGTTTCCACATTCTTGCTTCTTCAGCAGCTCGTAATTCATAGCTCATACCTATACATCCTTTTCACTCTTCTTTATTCTATTTTTCATATAAATAAAAACAAAAAGATAGGAAAATAAAGCTGTTACAATAAAGGTTCCACCAAAAATAGATACAGTTGCAAATAGTAATGTGATGAGTGAATAAATCACCGTTTGTACCAAAAAGACTGTAAACATTATTTTCAAGAAGCTTGTTAATCTTTTCTTTTCAGCATTTGGATATAAGTTAGTCAACTCTAATAATTCAAAATGTTTATATAAACTCATGATCTGAATGCCGGTTAAAAAAATAAATAAAATGGATACAACGATGTAGCCTGTTAACTGTTCATTTAAGAATGACAAGATTATGCTTCCGATGATTGTTAGCCGAACAATAATGCCCAAATAGTCGCCTGATCGAATTAATGCACGCACATACAAATACTCATATACATTTTCCTGATGATACTTTACTTGCTTGACCATCCAATCGAGATACGCACGACGCTTTGCCTGTTTCTTAAGCTTAGGCACATCTGTAAATAAGTTTGCAAGCTTATAAAAAGATTGCTTCTTTCCTTCTTCTCTTTTAATAAGTTGCTCCCATTTTAATGCCTTCTGTTTTACATTGTTTGAAAAATACAAAACATAACCTGTCATAATAACAAACAGAACAATTAAGAAAAGGTAATCTTGTGAGAAAATAAAATAAATCACAGATACATTTAAAACAAATCGAACAATCAGATCACTCCATTTTGCTGAAGCTTCTGTATAAAAGCTCATCGCCCAACTTACCCTTAAGTTCCAAAACTTTACCAGTAGTAAAAGCCCCAAACAAATAAGAAGAGTCCTTCCGTTTGCATCTGTTACTTTAAAATACAAGGGTGTAAATAAAATTAAAGGAACAATAATGAAAAAGCTTTGTGTAATAAAACTGTATCTAAAAGCTTTTTGAAAATAACCTCTTAGTTTAAATTCCATCGGTAGTAAAAAAACAATGTCAGCTTCTTTCAACAATGTTCGAACACTTGACGTTATGACGATAAACGCAAAGGTGAATGTCATAATTACGATAGCCGGAAAATCAGGAGATAATGTTTCAAGCCATCTTTGATAAGTTAAAGCTCCACCTGCTCCTAAAAAAATAAAAACAAAAAGAAGGTGGTCATTTAACATATACTTCAAGTACATTCTAGTTTCATTTATATGTTGATTTACTCGTGTTTGCCATATCTCATTAACGCTCTTCATCTTGATCTTCCTTTGTTAACTGAATATAAAGATCATCTAAAGTCGCGTCTCTCATCCCAAACTGTTCCCTTAATTGAAGTAATGTTCCTTTTGCGCGAACTTCTCCGTTATGTAAAATAATAAAAGAATCACAATATCTTTCCGCTGTTGCTAGTATGTGTGTTGACATAAGAATACCTGAGCCTTGTTTTTTCGCTTGATCCATCATTTCCAATAATGAATTTATAGCTAATGGGTCTAAACCAACAAAAGGCTCATCAATAATATAAAGCTCAGGTTCAACTAAGAAGGCACACATTATCATGACCTTTTGCTTCATACCCTTTGAGAAGTGAGCTGGAAACCACTTTAACCTCTTCTCCATCCGAAATTCCTTTAATAACGGCTGAAGTCGTTTTTCGAAAGTGTCCTTATCAATTCCATATGCCATCGCTGTTAGCTCTAAATGTTCATATAGTGTTAACTCATCATATAAAATCGGTGTTTCTGGTATAAAGCTAAATTGTGAACGATAGGCTGCAGAATCTAAAGCAAAGGTATTCCCATTAATGGAGACTTGTCCTTTATGAGCTTCCATTGTTCCAATAATATGCTTGATTGTTGTACTTTTACCTGCACCATTTAGACCGATTAGACCAACAATATTGCCTTTTTCCACCTCAAATGAAATATCCTTTAAGACAGGTTTTCGAGTATACCCGCCTGTTAAATGTTCAACCTTTAGAAGCGTCATGATCACGTTTCTCCTTTTACTTTTTAATTTGTCCATTTAGTTTTGCAGGAAAAAATTAAAGACTTTTTTCGCTACCTTCTTTTTATAGTATCAAAATTTAAATCACTTGCCTAAACTTAGAAAACTTTTTCGCATAATCCTGTAATTACGGGACATCATAATTAGTGAGGAAGGGTTAATTGTTCAAACAAAAACCTTTAAATGAGGTGTTTGTCCCAGACAATTTCTTTTAACTCAAGGGATCATTGCTTAACCATTGAAAAAACACTCGCGAAATGAGGTGTTTACGGGCCGCTATTCTGTTGAATTAGATGCCTGAATGTAACATCATTTTGTAAATGAGGTGTTTGTCAAAGACAATTCCACTTTTTGTTATGTTATATAAACAACTAACAAGGGGATGATTGTATTGAACAATGGTCACTACACATCAAATAGCATTTAAATAAATGTTAAATGAGGTGTTTGTCAAAGACAATTATATTGTTTTTACCCATTGATGATTGAACACTCACGAAATGAGGTGTCTACAGGCCGCTATTTTCTGAAATAAACGCTCTGTATAGCATCATTTTATAAATGAGGTGTTTGTCAAAATACAGTTTCCGAAATGTTAGAACGTTTATTTAGTAACAAGGGGATGATTGCATTGAACAATGGTCTTCACACATCAGATAGCATTTAAATCTAAATGTTAAATGAGGTGTTTATCAAAGACATTTTCCCATAATATGAGTTTTTTTCCTTCCTCGGGAACAGGGTGAACATTCGTTTCACTCTGTTCTTTTTCTTTTCTCTTATGGTAAAATATAGTTGTTTCGAAAATGAGATGGATTTCTAGTAGTTAAACATAACATACTTGCTTTACAAATAATGTTGAAAGCTGTTGAATAAGAATTTTTTTGAAGGAAGTGAAAAAAATGAGTGACTGTATTTTTTGTAAAATTGTTAAGGGAGAAATTCCAAGTGCAAAAGTATTTGAAAATGAACATGTGATTGCCTTTCTAGACATTAGCCAGGTAACGAAAGGACATACGCTGGTTGTTCCAAAAGTACATAGAGAAAACATTTATGAATTAACACCTGAAATTGCGAGTAAATTATTTGAGGTTGTTCCCCAAATTGCCAACTCCATAAAAGAGCAATTTCAGCCTGTTGGCCTAAATTTACTTAACAATAATGGAGAAAAGGCCGGACAATCTGTTTTTCATTATCATATGCATATTCTGCCAAGATACGGCAAGGGAGACGGATTTGGTGCTGTATGGAAGTCACATGCAGATCAGTATACACCAGATGATCTCCAAGAAATTGCTAACACAATTAAAGAAGGAATTAAATAAAAGGGCCATGACGGCCCTTTTGTTTTTTCATGACAATAAATGAAAATTGTTTTTTCCTGCCTTCTTTGCTATATACATGGCTTCATCTGCCATCTTAATAAGGGAATGATAATCTGTCCCATGTTTAGGCGATTGTGCTATCCCAATACTTGCCGATACAGTGATCACAATCTTATTGATTTTATAAGGTTCATTCAGTTTCTTGATCACTCTGTCAGCTAATATTCTTAATTGATCTTCGTCCCTCTTCATATTTACAAGCAAAACGAATTCGTCTCCACCAAGCCTTGATACTGTGTCACCCTCACGAACGATATGTTTAAGCCGTTCAGCTACAAGCTGTAATAAACTATCACCTGTTTCATGACCATAAGAATCATTCACTTCCTTAAAACCATCTAAATCCATAAAAAATACAGCAAATTCTTCTTCAGCTGAAAATAAATCATTCATTTTTTTTGTTAGATATCCTCTGTTAGGGAGATTAGTAAGGGAATCAAAATTTGCTCTTTTCTTCCATTTGTTATTATATTTTTCAAGTGTTGTAAGCATATCGTTTATTTGCATTGCTAAGTGGCCAATCTCATCATCACCGTGACTACCAACGCTATTTCCATTATTGTTGTAGGAACGAATGTTGGCAATACTTTGCTTTAACGATAAGATTCGCGAAACGAATATCTTATCAAAAGTAAAATAAAGTACAGTACAAATAATTGTTACAAGGGCTAGAAATGAAAGTAGATTTAATAGAATTAACATCCTACCATTTTTATAAATGGTTCTTTCACTTTTCACTTCAATATAAGAAAGTGGATCACCTTTCAGATCGGTTAGAACACTGTAGCCTGCTATTGTAGTATCACTTACCTCGTCAATATATAAATTTTCATTTTCTAATTGCTCCATCTCTTGTTTAGACAATTTCTTAGGTGCGTCTTGAAAAAACGAAAGATCAAGCTCAATGATATTGCCTAATTCACTAACAAGTTCTTGATCTAACTTTCTAGTAAAAATAAGTGTTCCATTTGAAGGTCCTTCATATTGACTGTTTAAGATCGGGCGAGCGGATAATAGCATGATTCCTTCAGGAGTTTTAATTAAACCGTTTATCTTTTCATTTGTATGAAGAACTTTTTTAAGTTTATATCTATCTAGCCAATTACTATCAATATAATTTTCATTAAGTTTTCCTTCAGCATCAATTTGTCTAACAAGAACAATCTTTCCCCTATTGTTTATGAAGACCATATGATCAATATTGTTTTGTAGAAATGTCTCAGAGGTAAGATTCGATTGAATATAAAGATCGTTTTTGTTTTCAATAAAAGAAAAAGTGTCATCCCATGCAGCATAGTCTAAATTTAAACGATCCAAAGATTTTAATTCATTATTTAATAAATTACGTGTTTGGTTAACTTGCGTTGTAACCTGCTCTTGCTCGTATATATGATGAATTCGACTCGTGATTATTCCAACCAATAGAACGATCATTAACATAAATATAGAAATAATACTGATTGAAGCAATTAGTAGCTTTTTTCTTAGAGTCATGAAAACCTCCTTTTTGTGTGCAGTTACTCATTGTATCATTTTAGTATTTGGAAGTGTTTATACAAACATAAACTTCCATGAAAGAATAGAATGTGATTTTTTCTTTACTATTTTAGTAGTTTATCAAACACTAAGTCATTAAGAAATGTTTTTCGAAGGAAATGTAAACGTTTTCTGCACCAACATTCACAAAGATGAAAATTTTCAGTCTACATTTCCTTCTCTATTCATGATAGGATATGAGTATTATTTTACGTTCATATCAAGGAGGGCAATACATTGAGAGCATATAATTTTAATGCTGGACCAGCGGCAATTCCATTACCCGTGCTAGAGCGCGCACAAAAAGAGTTAGTGAATTTTAATAACACAGGTATGTCTGTTATGGAGCTTAGTCACCGTAGTAAAGACTATGAAGAAGTGCATAATCGTGCAAATTCATTATTAAGAGAGCTTCTAGGAATTCCTGACAATTACGAAGTTCTTTTCCTACAAGGTGGAGCAAGCCTACAGTTCACTATGATTCCAATGAACTTCCTAAAATCTGGTCAAACAGCTCATTTTATTACAACTGGCTCATGGTCAGAAAAAGCGTTAAAAGAAGCAAAAACATTTGGAGAAACTCTTATTTTAGCTTCAAGTAAAGATGAGAATTACACACACATCCCAACCAACTATTCATTAAATGACGTTGAAAATGGTGCTTATCTTCACATCACATCAAACAATACGATTTTTGGTACTCAGTGGAAGGAATATCCTGAAAGCCCTATTCCTTTAATCGCTGATATGTCTAGCGATATTCTTTGCACTGAAATTGATGTAGAGAAATTTGATCTTATTTATGCAGGAGCTCAGAAAAACCTTGGACCGTCTGGGGTAACTGTTGTTATTGTGAAGAAAGAGTTTCTAGAAACAGCAAAAGAAGACGTTCCAACGATCTTAAAATATTCAACTCATTCTAAAAATAATTCATTATATAACACACCTCCTACCTTTGCTATTTACATGCTTTCTTTAGTACTCGAGTGGGTAAAAGAACACGGTGGAGTAAAACAGATTCAACAAATCAATGAAGAAAAAGCTGGCTACATCTACTCTGCGATTGATGAAAGTAATGGATTTTATAAAGGACATGCTGAAAAAGACAGCCGTTCTTTAATGAATATTACCTTCACACTTCAAAATGAGGAACTTACAAAAAAATTCCTTCAGGAAGCAAAAGAGCGTAAATTTATAGGCCTTGCAGGTCATCGCTCTGTAGGTGGATGCCGTGCTTCAACTTACAATGCTGTTCCTAAGGAAGCATGTGAAGCATTAGCAAAATTCATGACAGAATTTAAAAATCAAAACAGTTAATAAGATGTAAGGGGCTGTTCCTAATTAGGGTGACAGCCCCTTTTTTTGGTAGTAACACTCAAAGAAAAAATCTGTACGGAATAAGTAATTGTTGCTATAATAACGATAAGCTCTCGCAATAGGAAATGAGTTCACTATTGGGGAGATTAGTTTATGAGATTAGAAGAGGAGAGATGAGAAAATGAACACGAGAGTATTAGTTATTTTATCTTTATTTGCGGCAATTGGGGCTGTTTTGCATATGGTGATGCCTCCATTCTACAATGGAATGAAGCCTGACATGATTCTATTGATGATGTTTATTGGAATCATTATGTTTCCAAGTATGAAAAATGTTACTTTACTCGGTATCGTAACTGGATTTTTATCTGCGTTAACATCAACATTCCCTGGTGGGTTTCTACCAAACATCATTGACAAAATCATTACAGCATTTGTATTTTACGGCTTATTCTTAGTTGTAAAGAAAATTGCCCATAAAGTTGCCACAGCTACTGTACTCGCTGTTATTGGTACAATTGTTTCAGGAACAATCTTTTTAACTGCTGCCTTATTAATTGTTGGATTACCAGGTGGTGTCGCATTTACAACATTGTTTCTAACTGTTGTTCTTCCTGCCACTTTATTTAATGGAGCAGCCATGATTATTATCCTGCCAATTGTTCAAAGTATTTTCAAACGCTCAAAAAACTTAACAGTTGCTTAAGAACGTATAAAGAAAAACCCCGATCACATTTGATCGGGGTTTTTCTTTCATTATTTTAAGTACGCAGATCTAAGTCACCTTTCACCCGGATCTCCATTACTGATTAAAAAACATTAAAATAACACCAATTACCAGCATGATGACTCCTCCAGTAGCAAGTACAGACACCTTTTGTTTGACTACTTTTTTAGGTGGATAAGATGTTGATTGTTGTAGAAGTTTAAAATAATGAAAAGCACCAATAAATAGTAATAAGCTTATGACAAAAAATAAAAAGATAACACCTGACATGCTCATCCTCCCTTCAATCTTGATGCATTTTTGAAATTGGTTTGGTGACATCTTATGTTGGTTTTGCCTCCTTGAAGCAAAATCTCAAAAGAACCTAAATTTACGAAAACCTGTCCATCGAAGCACGAACCGAAGTGGACAATAGTAGGAAGTAATGAAGGACTTTCTAAATATTTATGCTAACTTTTCTGTATCTATGTATAATGTTTAATGAAGACACCTTTGGGTATGTTGATAAGAGGTTGTACGAGTGTTTTAATGATCTACATAAAATATGGAGGGATAAGAATGGCAAATAAAAATTCTTTACTATTTGGTCTCGTTGTTGGAGGAGTGATCGGCAGCATTGCCACATTACTTTCAACTCCTTCTTCAGGAAAAGAATTACGCGGACAATTAAACTTAAATCGAAAGCAACTCGAAGATCTTTTACACCAACTTAAAAATGAAAGCAAAGCATTGAAAGAACAACTCATCAAAACGGTAAAGGATGGCTCAGTAGTCATGAAAGAGGTATCCTCTGACTTTAAAAAAACAGTCGAACAATTTCAGCAAGAAATTGGACCACATAAAAATGACTTGATGAAAGAAATTGAAGAAATTGACATGAAAATAAAAAAACTCGAACAAACCTTGAAGTAAAATAAATCCTCTTAGGATATGAATTATTTTTCTATTTCATCAAAAAGTGTGATGGACAAGCATTGTCTTCACACTTTTTTTTATTCTTAAACCATTGATAATAAAGGGTTTACAAAAATTTTTAAAAATTTTGTAAATTTATATCTTTAT
>NZ_JBLUOI010000034.1:0-53688 GCF_048059995.1 Metabacillus sp. YM-086
TTTGCGGTATCAACATTATGGGATGAGAACTCTATTTTCATTCCTGGGTTGAGAGCGAAAGATCATGAATGTTTTTTGTTTAAAAAAGTAGTAAGAGTTCACTGTTTTTTAAACACTCTTATCTGTTTTTTACATTTTAATAGCTTTGTAAACCCTATAAAATAAAGGTTGTAAGCGTTAACAAAGATTTCAAAGAATGAATACAAGGGGGATGTTAAATGAAGAAGTGGTTAGCAATTTTTATGTCGGTTTTTATGGTATTTACATTAGCTGCTTGTAGCGGTAGTACTTCTGGTGAATCTTCTTCAGACTCAGGTACGAAATCTGAAGGTGGTAAAGATGAGGAAGTAACACTTCGTATTGCTTGGTGGGGCTCTGAACCACGACACGATTACACTCTGAAAGTAATCGAAATGTTTGAGAAGGAAAATCCAGGTATCAAAATTCAAGCGGAATATGCAAGCTGGGATGATTATTGGAAGAAGTTAGCACCTCAGGCATCTGCTCAACAATTACCTGATATTATTCAGATGGATCTTTCGTACTTTTCACAGTACGCTGAAAACGGTCAGTTAGCTGATTTATCGCCTTATGTTGGAAATCAAATTGATACAACGAATTTTACGGACAATTATATCAATGGTGGAAAACTTGATGACAAGTTATATGGCTTTAACTTAGGGGTTAACGTTGTTGGTTTCCATTATGATGAAGAATTATTAAAGAAAGCTGGAGTAGATTCTTTAGCTGAAGAGTGGACTTGGGATGATTACAAGGATTTAGCAGCAAAAGCAAAAGATGCTGGAATATTTGTAGATACAACGATGAAAGCAGACGTGTTCTTTAACTACTATTTAAGAACGCAAGGAAAATCATTATTCGGTAAAGATGGCGCATCTTTAGGGTATGATGATGATCAAATGTTCGTTGATTTCTTTACGATGACATCTGATATCGTGAAAGATGGTGCAGCACCTACTCCTGACTACTTAGCTCAGTTAAAAGGTCTTGAAGATGATCCTGTTGTAAAACAAGAAGCAATTGGTATTTGGCAATGGTCAAATCAATTCGTAGGATTACAGCAAGTTGCAAACAGACCTTTGAAAATTCAAAACATGCCGGGGCCTAACACAAGTGACGGTTTATATTTGAAACCAAGTATGTTCTGGTCTGTTGCTGAAAACTCCGAGCATAAAGAAGCAGCAGCTAAATTTATCGATTTCTTTGTAAACAATGAGGAAGCAAACAAATTAATCTTAGGTGACCGTGGTATCCCTGGTTCATCTGTGGTGAAAGAAGCTCTTAAACCAGTACTTTCTCCTGAACAAGTTCAAGTGTTTGATAGTGTTGAGTGGGCTGAACAAAACAGCTCGGCATTTGATGGTCCAGATCCAGTAGGAGCAGGTGAAATTATTGAGATGCTAGACAGTTTATCAGAACAAATGAATTATGGTCAGTTAAAAGTAGAAGATGCAGCTAAACAATTTAGACAGCAAGCAGAAAGCATTTTAGCTCAAAATAAATAGTGCTTAATGACTGGATAGCTGATCAATTGTTCGATCAGCTATCAGTCTTACTGCCAATTCAGTTCTGGAGAAAGGAAATGATTCTATGAGTGCACGCGCTATGAAGCAAAGTGTAAAAGGCTATTTATTTATCAGTCCCTTTATCATTGGGTTTTTAGCGTTTACGTTTATCCCAATCTTAACCTCATTATATTTTTCTTTTACAAAATATAATCTGTTTGCTCCCCCAACTTGGATTGGGCTTGAAAACTATAAAAAAATGTTTACAGCGGATCCAAGATACTGGCAATCTCTTAAAGTTACTCTTATCTATGTTTTTGCAGGTGTTCCGCTACGTTTAGGATTCGCTCTTATGATCGCTATGATCTTAAATACAGCATCAAGAGCAGTTGGTTTATATCGCTCGTTGTTTTATTTACCCTCTTTAATAGGTGGTAGTGTAGCGGTAGCAATCATGTGGCGAAATATATTTGGTGATGAGGGAATTGTTAACTTACTTTTAGGGTTTTTAGGTATTCCCGATGTTCGTTGGTTTGGCGATCCTACAGCTGCACTTTGGATGTTGATTTTATTATCTGTATGGCAGTTTGGATCATCGATGCTAATTTTCTTAGCTGGATTGAAAAGCATTCCAGTAACATATTACGAGGCTGCAAGCGTAGATGGTGCAAGCCATTGGCAAAAGTTTACGAAAATAACACTGCCTATGCTAAGTCCAGTTATATTGTTTAACACAATTATGCAAACAATTGCTGCATTTATGACATTTGTACCTGCCTTTATTATTTCAAAGGGTACAGGTGGTCCGTTAGATGGTACACTTCTTTACTCACTCTATCTTTTCATTCAAGGCTTCGAATTTTTTAATATGGGATATGCATCTGCAATGGCCTGGGTGATGTTAATTATTGTTGGACTATTAACTGCACTCATATTTTTCTCATCGAAGTATTGGGTTCACTATGAATCTGAGGGAGGGAAATAATTTTTATGGAAACAAATACGAATGTAAAAACAGTCCCTCAAACAAAAGGGGTTTCTGTTCCTAAGATGAAAAAACCAAAATGGTGGATTTATCATATCCTGGTTGGCGGATTTGCTTTGTTAATGCTTTATCCTGTGATTTGGCTGTTAATGAGCTCCTTTAAACCAAGTGAAACAATCTTTGTAACAGCACAATCTTTAATACCTGATCCTTGGATCTTAACTAACTTTAGTCAAGGCTGGGAAGGAATCGGTGGTAATTCATTTGGCGTTTTTATTAAAAACACAGTAGTACTTGTTATTTTAACGATGATTGGTCAAGTCATATCATCTGCCTTTATCGCGTTTGGCTTCGCGAGATTAGAGTTTGTAGGGAAGAAGTTTTGGTTTGCGATTATGATGGTCACATTAATGCTACCTTATGAGGTTGTTATGATTCCGCAATACATTATTTTTTCTAAATTAGGATGGCTTGATTCAATTAAGCCGATTGCAGTACCTGCCTATTTCGGACATCCGTTTTTCATTTTTCTACTAGTCCAATTTATCAGGACTATCCCAAGAGAGCTTGATGAAGCAGCGACAATTGATGGGTGTAGTACATTTAAAATCTTTTATAAGATTATCCTTCCATTAATTAGACCAGCTTTGGCTACAGCAGCAATCTTCTCGTTTTATTGGACTTGGGATAATTTATTAGGACCGGTTTTATATTTAAACAGCCCTGATAAATACACAGTTTCCATGGCATTAAATATGTTTTTAAGTAATGAAACAGTTTCAAACTGGGGTGCCATGTTTGCGATGTCTATTGTCACATTAGTACCCGTATTCGTTGTTTTCTTCTTATTCCAAAGACATGTTGTGGAAGGGATCAGTACAAGTGGGTTAAAGGGTTAAGCTAAAGTAGCTAACCCTCTAACACTTTTTATGAAAGTATTAAAAAAGGAATGGAGCGATTTAGAATGGAGACTCATGGATTTTTAGGTGGTGTTCATAATGTATTGGAATGGATTTCAAGATTAGCGCTATTAAATATTTTATGGATCTTCTTTTCTATTCTTGGATTAGGAATTTTGGGTTTTTTTCCAGCAACGACTGCTATGTTTTCGGTTGTGAGAAGGTGGTCATTAAGAAAAATGGACTTTTCCATCTTTTCAACCTTTTGGAAGGCATATAAAAAAGAGTTTATAAAAAGTAATATTCTTGGGATGATTCTCACATTGATAGGTATTGTACTCATAATAGATGTGTACTATCTGAAGCAGGCTTCCTTAACAATTCAACAGCTATTATCCGTTCCTTTTTTAATTCTTTCTATTTTATTTTTATGTATGTTGCTTTATGTTTTTCCTATGTACGTACATTATGAGATGAAGGTCCTGCAAATTATAAAAAACTCTTTTTTTGTTATGATTATGAATCCATTATCAACTTTGATGATGCTAGTGTGTGGAGCCGGTTTGGTGATCTTGCTGTCTTTTGCTCCCCCATTACTTCTTATTTGCAGTGGGAATTTGTTAGCTCTTCTTATGACAAAGCCTGCAATGAATGCTTTTCAGAAAATTAATGTCAAGCAACAAGAACGTATAGCACATAATGGGAAGAGACAGGATCTTGTCAATTAGGAATAATTGGTTCTTTTTCAAGTAGACCTACTTAATGTAAATGCTTACAATGATAATAGGTTTTCTTCATATTACTCTGTTTTTTAAACATTCTTCTCTAGAAATTACATTAAAAGTAGATAGAAAACCAATTAAACTATATTTTGTAAACACTTACAAAAAGGGTGGTCTTAGTGAATAAATATTTATCTTTTACCCTAGCTTTTATAGTAATGTTTACCCTCACTTCATGCAGTAAAGAGGAGCAATCACAAAGAGGTGTAACGGAGGAAGAGGATATTACGATTAAAGTAGCATGGTGGGGAGGTCAGCCCAGACATGAATATACAACCAAGATTATTGAAATGTTTGAAGCTGAACACCCAAACATTAATATTGAACCAGAGTTTGCAAACTGGGATGACTATTGGAATAATTTAGAACCGATGGCTGCGGGGAATCAACTTCCAGATGTGCTTCAGATGGATATGGCGTTTTTGTCTCAATATGGTGAGAAAGGCTTACTAGAAGATTTATCTCCATATGTCGAGAAGGGAATCATTGATGTTTCTTCCATTGATGAAAGCATAGTTAACAGCGGTAAGGTAGGTGATAAGTTATTCGGATTTACGATAGGGATTAATGTTTTATCTGTTATTTCTAATGACATTTTAATGAATATAGCTGGCGTTACGATTGATGAAGATAGTTGGACATGGAATGATATGGAGCAGATTGCGGTGGATATAAAGAAAACAGCAGGAGTTTATGGCTCTAATGGCATGCACCCACCAGATATTTTCTTTCCATATTATTTAAGAACAAAAGGAGAGCAATTCTACAATATTGAAGGAACAGCTCTTGCTTATTCTGATGATCAATTGTTTATTGATTATTTTAATAGACAACTAAGGTTAATTGATGAAGGTGCATTTCCTACCCCTGATGAGGTGGTCGCTGCAGGAAGAACGATGGAAACAGATTTTATCGTAACCGGAAGTACAGCAATCACCTGGAATTATTCCAATCAATATGCTAGTTTTGATCCGTTAACAAATGCACCGTTAACGCTGCACTTGCCACCTGAACACCTTGAAAATAAGGCATTATTCTTAAAACCTAGTATGTTATTTTCCGTTCCAAAAAGTTCAAAACATAAAGAAGAAGCAGCGAAGTTTATTCATTATTTCGTTTCTAATGTTGAAGCGAATAAATTAATGAAGGGCGAACGAGGAGTGCCGGTTTCATCAAAAGTATCTGAAGCCATTAAACCAGTTCTTACTGAGGGGGAAATGAAGATTCTCAACTATGTAGAGAAAGCAAAGGCAATGACAGATGAATTTTACCCACCAGATCCGGTAGGGAGTTCACAAGTAATGAAGGTGTTGAAAGATATTTCTGATGAGATTTTATTTAGGAAGATAACTCCTGAAGAAGGAGCAAAAAAATTTAGAAAGCAAGCTAACGAAATCTTACAAATTAATCAATAGTTAACGGAGGGGTTTTACATGCCAAAACTACAATTTGAGGAAGCAAACATAACTGAGTTGCTAGATAGAGTCGTCAAACGTACATTTGAAATGGATTTTAGCTGGGATTGGCCGGGAGGTGTTGCTTTTTATGGTGTAGCAGCAGCGTATGAAGCAACGGAAAAACAAGAATATATTGATCTATTAAAGAATTGGGTTGATGAGTGGCTAGAAGATGGTTTACCGAAACTTTCTATAAACGGAGTGTCGATCGGTCATTGTCTTATTACTTTGTACAATGTAACAGAAGATGAAAAATATTTAACTGTTATAAAAGAGATGGCAGAATACCTTCAACATGATGCGCCACGTTTTGCTGATGGAATCTTTCAACATACAGTAAATTCAGTAAAGCATGTTTTTCCAGAACAGGCTTGGGTTGATACGATGATGATGGCAGGTTTATTTCTACTAAGAGTTGGTAGATTGCTAGACCGTGAAGATTACTTTAGGGATGGGCTGAAGCAATATCATGGCCATGAAGATTTTCTACAAGATCCTGTTACAAATCTTTATTATCATGGCTGGGACAATATTGCAAAAAATCATATGTCATCAATCTATTGGGCTCGTGGTAATGGGTGGGCAGCATTGACGATGGCGAAAGCATTAGAGTTAGTTGATGTTCAAGATCCTTCTTACATGATTATTGACTGCTCGTTACGAGATCAATTAAGTGCGTTAGTGAGGCTTCAAGGTGAAAATGGATTGTGGCATACAATTGTTGATGATCCTTCTTCGTACTATGAAATCTCGGGTTCATCAGCCATTGCAGCTGCTCTTCTTACTAGAGGAAGTCTTTATAATAAGTATATTCAAAAATCGATCGAGGGTATTGTCAACGAAATTGAAGAAGATGGAAAGGTCTCAAAGGTTTCAGCTGGAACAGCCGTTATGAATGATGCAGACGGATATAAAAATGTTCCGTATAAACGTATTCAAGGTTGGGGCCAAGGGTTAACACTCGTCTTTTTAGCCGAATTAGTGAAAAGTAATAAAAAGGTCTATAGCTAATGAAATGAAATGTCAGGGAGGAGGGCTGAAAAAGTGACTGTTGATAAACAAACGATTTATATAGCAGGAGATTCTACTGCTGCTAGTTGTCCTGAGCAAGAGGCACCAATGGCTGGCTGGGGACAATTGTTTCACACCTTTTTCATGAACACCATTAGAATTCGCAACGAAGCGATGGGAGGAAGAAGTTCTAATAGTTTTATAGAGGAAGGAAGACTTCAAGCTATTTTGGAACAGATTCAGCCAGATGATTATTTATTTATTCAATTTGGCCATAACGATCAAAAGTCGTATGGAACAGAGCCTTATACCTCTTATCAGGAACATTTATCTCATTATATTCTCGGTGCTCGGGAAAAGAAAGCGATTCCTATTTTACTAACTTCTGTCCAACGAAGGAAATTTTCCGCAGATGGAAAAATTGAGAATACATTAGGAGATTACCCAGATGCGATGAGGCAATTAGCAGCTAGGTTAGATGTACCTTTAATCGATATGTCGGCAAAAACGAAAGAACTATACGAACGGTTGGGGATAGAGGATTCTAAAAGATTATTCACAATTTTACTACCTAATGTTCATCATAATTATCCAGATGGGATTGAAGATAACACCCATTTTAGCGAAGTCGGAGCCCTAGAAATTGGGAAATTGGTTATAGAAGGCATGAAGGAGCTTCAATTGCCTGTTGTTTCTCATTTAAAACAATAATTTTAAACCACGTTTTCGTGGTTTTTACTTTTTAGAGATGATGGATTAAGAAGAAATAAAACACACCAGTCTAAGAAAGAAGAAAAAATTCTTATAGTAGGAGTTCGGTAGAATGAGAAAAAAATTATATCATGGTGCTGCTTATTATCCGGAGCTATGGAACGAAGAAACAATTGAAGAAGATCTAAAGCTGATGGTTGAAGCAGGCATTAATGTTGTTAGAGTAGGTGAATTTGCTTGGTCTTCGATGGAAAAGGAAGAGGGAAAGATAGAGCTTGATTTTTTTGTGGAAATCATCGAAAGACTTAATGAACATGGAATTGAAACTGTGATGTGTACACCAACACCAACGCCACCTATTTGGTTAACTCACAATCACCCAGAGCGGATGTTTGTTGATGAAAATGGTCGTGTAATGGGACATGGATCACGGCAGCATATTTGTACAAATAATGCTTACTTTCGTGAAAAAGCAGCGATTATTACGGAGGAAATCGCAAAGGCGGTTAGTCATCTTCCTGGTTTAATAGCATGGCAGCTTGATAATGAGTTTAAATGCCATGTTAGTGAGTGTATGTGTGAAACTTGCAGAGGATTGTGGCATCAATGGTTGGAAGAGCGGTATGGAACAATTGATCATCTGAATGAAGCCTGGGGTACTCATATTTGGAGTCAATATTATCACCGATTTGATCAAGTTCCTCAACCTGTTACAACACCGTTTCTTCATAATTCATCTTTGAAAACGATGTATCAGCTATTTTCATATGAAAAAATAGCAGAATTTTCTGATGAACAAGCTGCCATTATCCGAAGAAATTCACAAGCACCAATCACCCATAATAGCACTACATTTTTTCATGTTAATAATGAGAGATTATATGAAAACCTTGATTTTGCATCATTTGATACGTATGCAGAGAGAAAAAATTTCCATTCATATCTATTTAATTGTGATTTATGGAGAAATTTTAAATCTGGTCGAGATTACTGGATTATGGAAACAAGTCCTTCTCACAGTGCATCACTTGAAAGTCACGCAGCACCGCATCAAAATGGTTATTTAAAAGCTGAAGCAGTTGCAGCTTATGCATTAGGAGGAGAAGCATTTTGTTATTGGCTTTGGAGACAGCAGCGAACGGGCTGTGAACAACCACATGGATCGGTAATCAGTGCCTGGGGGAAACCAACTGTTGGGTTTGAAAATGTTAAAGAGGTTGAAGCAGCTAGGAAGGAAATTCAATCTACTATTTTGACTTCAACACCTTTACAAGCAGAAGTAGCCATAACTTATTCAGATGTCGCGAAAGCCTTCTTAAAAACAGAGCCACATGCTGGTTTAGATTATCGGTCACTTGTCATTGATTTTTATGAAAAAATACTATCAGCAGGCTTCCATCGAGATCTTTTACCTGAGAATGCCAGTTTGCAAGGTTATAAACTATTATTCACACCCTTCATCCACTACCTATCAGAAAACTATCTGAAGAAAGCAAAAGCATTTGTTGAGAGTGGAGGTATTTGGATTGTTGGCCCTCTTACTGGGGGAAGAACCGCCAACCATACAATTCATACTAATGCAGCGTTGGGCACATTAGAGAAATTTGCAGGTGTTGAAACTTTATATACGTATCCAATGGATGGGACAGAGTCTAAAGGAGAATTTATGGGATCGGTAGCTCCGTTAAGCTTATGGAGCTCAGTTTTTGAACCTAAGGAAGCAGAAATAGTCGGGAGAATACAAGACGGAATCTCAGAAGGTCATGCTTTTATAACTGAACATAAGCGTGGCAAAGGAAAAATAGTTATGCTTGGATCATTACCAATTGGTGATGAAGGAGATATTTTACTGAAGAAATGTGTAACTCATTATGCGGAAGAAGCTAATGTTTTAGTAAAAACAGACGTTACAGAGGGAACAATTGTAGCACCAAGAGTGGGGGAAATGGGTGAAATTCTTTGGGTGATTGTTAATATGGACGGCAAGGGGGGGGCTGTTACCCTTCCAAACGATGGAAAGGATGCTATAACAGGAAGAATAGTTTCCGAGGGTAAATGCATCATCGGTCCATATGAACACAAAGTGATTCAACTCTAACAAATACATGCAAAGGGGAAAAGGGAAAATGACAAATCTAGATTCACTTAAAATTGCTTATATCGGTGGGGGCTCAAAAAGCTGGGCACGTAGTCTGATGAATGATCTTGCTTTAGAAAGTAGAATATCAGGCACAGTAGCTCTTTATGATATAAACTATGAGGCGGCTGTTCAAAATGCACAAATCGGAAATCAAATTTCACAGCTTGAAGAAGCAAAAAGTAATTGGAAATATGAAGCTGTTGCGACTATGGAAGAAGCACTGTCTGAAAGTGATTTTGTTATTATATCAATTTTACCTGGTTCTTTTGAGGAAATGGCATCCGATGTTCATACCCCTGAAAAATATGGTATTTATCAATCTGTTGGCGATACAGTCGGACCTGGTGGCTTCGTCAGAGCACTTCGAACGATACCAATGTACGTTGAAATAGCAAATTCTATTAAGGAACATTCACCAGATGCATGGGTAATTAATTATACGAACCCAATGTCACTTTGTACGCGAACACTATACGAGGTGTTTCCGGAAATTAAAGCATTTGGTTGCTGTCATGAAGTATTTGAAACTCAAAATCTTTTAGCAGAGGTTGTAAAGGAATTTTTAAATGAAGAGGTATCACAGCGCTCAGATATTAAAGTAAATGTTCTTGGAATCAATCATTTTACATGGGTTAATCAAGCAAGCTATCAAAATATTGACTTAATACCGTATTATCAGCAGTTTGTAGAGAAGTATGCTGAATCTGGCTTTGAAAAAGAAGAAGGAAGCTGGAAGAACAGTGTCTTTTCCTCATGTCAAAGAGTGAAGTTTGATTTGTTTAAAAAATATGGGAGTATAGCTGCTGCTGGTGATCGTCATTTAGCTGAATTTATGCCACCTATTTATTTAAAAGATCCAAAAACAGTTTCTTCTTGGAAGTTTCATTTAACATCAGTTGATTTTCGTAAGGAGAACTTGAAAAAGAGAATCAGTGAGAATGAGGAGCTAGCTGCAGGAAATCAGAAGTTTGAGATCAATTCTTCAGGAGAAGAAGGAGTTAAGATTATTTTAGCGTTGTTAGGTGTTGAAGAGGTTGTCACGAATGTTAATTATCCTAATAAAGGCCAGATTGAAGGGTTGCCTTTAGGAGCGGTTGTAGAAACAAATGCATTATTCCGCTATGACTCAGTTCAACCTGTGTTTGCTGGGAAGCTTCCATTAGATATTCACAATATGATTCACCGTCATGTGTTGAATCAAGAGTCTATTTTGCAAGCTGCTCTGACAAAAGATAAACAGTTGGCATTGAATACATTTGTGAACGAGCCATTGCTGACCATTAGTCGCGAAGAAGCGGAAAAGTTGTTTAATGAGATGCTTAGTAACACGAGGGAATATTTACCAGGGTGGGCTATTTAGAGTGGAACAGCCAATGATTAAAGATCCTTTCTTTCTTTTCAGTAAAGAAACTTGTATCGAGTATAATGGTCCAAAACTAGAAAGTATAGAGTATTTTTTAAATGTGTTAACTCGAGATAAAAACAAAGTATTTCAAGAGGAAACAGGGAATGAAAGAACAACTATTATATTCATTCTAGATGAGAAGAATCATGACAACCTAACTACAGAGCAGTTTTCCATTCAATTTTCTGCTGATTTTTCACAAATGAACGTGATGTCTGCAGATGAATTAGGAATGATCTATGCTATTCTTCATATAAGTGAAGCTTATCTTGGTGTCGATAAGTTCTGGTTTTGGAATGATTGTGAACCTAAACCAAAAGCAAACGTTAAGATAAAAGCTGTTCCTTATTTATCAGAAGTGGCTGAGGTTAAGTTCAGGGGCTGGTTTATCAATGATGAAGTACTTATTTCAACGTGGAAATACCATCATTCCAACACGTACGAATGGGAAATGGTTTTTGAGGCATTGTTAAGATGCAATGGAAATATGGTCATTCCTGGAACAGACATTAAAAATCCTCTTTATAAAGATATTGCCAGGAAGATGAGGCTTTGGATCACGCATCACCATGCAGAGCCCCTTGGAGCTCACATGTTTTCTAGGGTGTATCCAGATAAAAATCCTTCTTATAGTGAAAATGGTGATTTATTTAAGGAATTATGGAAGGATGCAATCATTGAGCAGAAGAATGATAAGGTCATCTGGAATATTGGCTTTAGAGGACAGGGGGATCGTCCATTTTGGGCTGATGATCCTACTTTCGATACAGACGACAAACGTGGATCACTCATTTCTAAAATTATGAGTGATCAATTCGAATTAATTGCACACTATCAAAAGGATCCAATTTGCTGTGTGAATTTATACGGTGAGATAACAGAATTATATAAAAAAGGATTGCTAGAATTACCCCCAGGAGTGATCAAAATATGGGCTGACAGTGGGTATGGGAAAATGGTGTCTAGAAGACAAGGAAACCATATTCCTAGGATCCCTTCTATACCAGAGCATCAAGATGTAGGTCCACATGGTATTTACTATCATGTAACCTTCTATGATCTGCAAGCTTCAAACCACTTAACGATGCTGCCTAACACTACAGCTTTTGTTAATAGTGAGTTGGGTGAAGCTTTTGATCATCATATGAGTGAATTCTTAATTGTAAACTGTGGGAATATTAGACCTCATATCTATTTTCTCGAATTCGTTAGCCGCATGTGGAATAAAGGTAGAGTGGATAGTGATGCATTTTTAAACGAATATGTTTCGAAATATTATCCTGCCTCTAGTGATGAAATGAGTCATTATATAAAGGCTTATTTCGACGCTATTATTCAGTACGGAATTGCTGAAGATGAACGGGCAGGTGAGCAATTCTATCATTTTACAATTCGTAACCTTGCTCATCAATGGATCGTTTCTCATGGAAAACAGAGCAGTAAAAATTTATGGTGGGCTACAGGGGAAATTGAAATAACAGAACAATTTGAGTGGTTTAAGCAGAAAGTCGAGTCAAAACTTTCTGAGTGGGAGACGTTAACTGAAAATGTTAAGGAATTAGTAAAAAAAGCAGATTGTATCGAACAAAAAAGAATTAGTGATCAATTCCTTATTCAAGTGCAGTTTCATAAAAATGGCTGCTTTGCACTCTACTATTTTTCTAAGGCATTTGAGAGGTTTCGAGCAAAAGAGTATAGTCATGCTTATTTATTTATTCATCAGGCGATAGGAGAACTCAAAGAAACAATGAACATCATGCAAAAGCCAATGAATGAGAAGTGGGTTGGATTTTACGATAATGATTGTTTAACGAATGTGTCATTAACTCTATATACGTTAGAAACAGTTCAAAGAACGATAAGAATGTTTGGTGATGGACCATCATTCTACAATTGGGATAAGGAATACCTAACAGATCCTGAGGAAAAAAAGGTCATGCTGCTAACAAATAAAACAAAGCAATTAATGGATAATGTATTGGGTAGTAAACTGATAGAGAAAGATCAGCATTGATTGGATTAGATTAGGCGTTTCACTTTTATGTTTAAGTGAGCGTCTTTTTTGTTTTGTGAAAGGGGACAAAATCTGACAAACTGCGAGAAGTAGGACATAGTCCATTTCTACCCATTAAAAAAATTACTAGGTACATAAGAATCACTTATAAAAAAACATAGATTCCCTATGGTGATCATCACTGTTTTTTATACGTTTAACCCTGTTATTTACATGTTTTCTCTATAGCATTTGCATTAAACTGTAAGAGATTTAAAGCTTAGGTTGCCTCAAAATGTAAGGGGTTACATTTTTGAGCTCTTTTTAACGAGGAGGTGTGAAGGTAGAGGAGGTTTTGTCGAAAATAAATTGACAAAAGGGGAATTTAAAAATGGGAGGTAATGTTTCATTATGAAGGAAGGATGGAAAAAAAGGTTAGCTGTCGCAACAAGTACGGTGATGTTGACGTCTATGTTCACCGGTGTTGCACCAATTGCTTCTACAGTAAATGCAGAGGAAGTAAAAAATCTAAAGTTTGATTTTGGTTCATCATCAAGTCCTGTTGCAAAAGGGTATCAACAAGTGGCAAACACACTCGTTTATAACTCTGAAATAGGATATGGCTTCAACACTGGATCTGGTTTTCGCGATCGAGGTGAACCTGATGATTTGTTAAGAGACTTTGCTCTTGCAGGAGGAAATGAATTTAAAGTAGATGTTCCAAATGGTGAGTATTTAGTCAGAATTAAAACAGGAGATCAAATTGCGTCCAATAAAACAAGTTTCACAATTGAAGGTCAATCATATGGATCAATTTCTTCTAGTGCAGGAAAATATGCTGAGCTAGCACCAACTATTAACGTTACAGACGATCAGCTAAATATTGGAATCGGAGATAATGGCCGGATAAACTCTCTTGAAGTTATTCCAATGATTGCTCCAGAGGGACTAGAGATCGTTGATACAACTTTAGGAGCGGAATCAAGCGTTTCTTTAAAGTGGAAAGAAGTGGACGGAGCAAAGAGCTATAATATTTATCGAACATTAGAGGGGGAGAGTACTCCTACAAAAATAGGCACGAGCCAAACAAGTGAGTTTACGGATACCTCTGCACAGCTTGGTTTTACATACAAGTATTCAATAACTCAAATCAACAGTGGTGATATCGAATCAACTCCAAGTAATGAAGTAACTGTTCAAGTTTTTGATCAGAACACTCAAGCTCCAAAAGAACCTTCAGAATTAAAACTTAACAAGGCAACAGATTCATCTGTTTCTTTTCAGTGGAAAACCACTGATGATGCAGTGATGTATTATATCTATCGAGCGAAATCAGAAGAAGGCACTTATTCTTTATTAGGCACTTCTACTGAACCATCATTTACAGATTCCATTCAAACAACAACAAATTTTTATTACAAAGTAAAGGCTGTTAATCTAGGTGGCTTTTCTGAATTATCTCAATCTATTAAAACACCAATTGCTAATACAATGGTACGACAAATGGAAGAGTTAGGACGTGACCTGGTGGCGGTTAAGGTGAATGAAGGTGTTTATTTAAGCTGGCGTTTGCTTGGAACTGATTCAGACAGCATCTCCTTTAATTTATATCGTGATGGCAAGAAAATTAATGAAAAGCCAATTACGTCAAGTACAAATTATGTAGATACTAAAGGAAATGTTTCCTCAACATATGAAGTAAGAGAAGTGTTAAATGGTAAAGAAAAAGCTAAAAGTCAGGAAGTTGAGGTATTAAGTAACCAATACTTTGATATCCCTCTTCAAAAGCCTGAAGGTGGAACAACTCCAGATGGCGTGAGCTACACCTATAATGCGAACGATGCGAGCATAGGTGATCTTGATGGAGATGGAGAATACGAGATTATTTTAAAATGGGATCCATCAAATTCAAAAGATAACTCAAAAGCCGGGTATACAGGAAATGTTTACATTGATGCTTATGAGTTGGATGGTACAAGATTATGGAGATTAGACCTAGGTAAAAACATAAGAGCTGGAGCGCATTATACACAGTTTTTAGTTTATGATTTTGATGGTAATGGTAAGTCTGAAGTTGTCATGAAAACAGCTGATGGTACGAAAGATGGTACGGGGAAGGTGATTGGCGATGAGAAAGCAGATTACCGAAACTCTAGTGGCTATGTGCTAAGTGGACCTGAATATTTAACAGTATTTGAAGGGTCTACCGGTAAAGAGCTTACAACAACAAGTTTTAGTCCAGAAAGAGGAAATGTAAGTGATTGGGGAGATGGCTACGGAAACAGAGTTGATCGTTTCCTTGCAGGTGTAGCATACCTCGATGGTAAAACACCGAGTATCATTATGTCACGAGGATATTATACAAGAGCTGTGATTACTGCTTATAACTTTAAAGATGGTAACCTGAAAAAGTTATGGAATTTTGATAGCTATGAATCTGGTAATGAAAGTTACAGTGGGCAGGGAAATCATAGCATGAGTATTGCTGACGTAGATTTTGATGGAAAAGATGAAATTATTTACGGTGCAGCTGCCATTGATGATGATGGTACTGGTTTACACACAACAGGCTGGGGACATGGAGATGCTCAACATGTGAGTGATTTGGATCCAACAAGACCGGGTCTTGAAATTTATGGTGTACATGAAGATCGTAACTCACCATACGGCTTATCATTCCGTGATGCCGAAACAGGTGAACTGATCTGGGGTGTTCATACAGGTGCAGATACAGGTAGGGGAGTAGCAGCTGATGTAGATCCACGTTATCCAGGTGCTGAAGCATGGGCAGTTGGAGGAGCTTGGAATGCCCGTACAGGTGGAATTTATACTGCAAAAGGTGAAAAAATTGGAGAAAACATTCCAACCTCTAACTTTGCCATTTGGTGGGATGGGGATTTATTACGTGAGTTGCTTGATCATGACTTTGATGAGACGGCAGATAGCCCGAGATATGGTCTAGGTGCTGCAAAAATTGATAAATGGAACCCTGAGAAAAATAGTCTTGATAATTTATTAACAGATACAGATATTACCTCAAACAACTGGACAAAAGGTAATCCGGCATTACAAGCTGACCTTCTTGGAGACTGGAGAGAAGAAGCGATTTGGCGAGTAAATGATAGCAGTGCATTGCGTGTTTATACGACAACAGCTGTTACAAAACATCGTATACCAACACTTATGCATGATTCACAATATCGTGTAGCAATTGCCTGGCAAAATGTTGGGTATAACCAACCGCCACATCCAAGCTATTTCTTAGGATATGACATGGAAGAAGCACCATATCCAACTATTTATACGAGTAAAGTAGAAACAGCTTCAATCAATATCGAACCTGATACTTTAAATCTGAAGAGTAAAGGTGGTAAACAGTCAGTCACAGTTTCTGCTGCATTACCTGCAGGAGTTGAAGGTAATGTAGCAGCAATGAAATTAAACATTAATGGTCAATCTGTTTTTGCTGAAGGAGAAGTAAAATGGAATAAAAATATACTAACTCTTAAGTTTGATAGACAAGAGATTACTGCTGCTTTTAACGGACTAAATGGCAATATTGATGTTCAATTAATTGGTTATTTAGATTCGGGTGTAACAATAATCGGTAAAGACAGTGTAAGAGTCATTCACTAAATAATTTTTCCGTCTCAATTACAATAACAATCACAATCATGATTTCAAGCACAAGTAATCTATTAACCATATCGAAAGGTGATGAAGAAAATGAGGAAACGTTCTATTACGAATAAACTATTAACGCTTTCACTAGCAACACCACTACTTTTAACAGGATTACAAAGTGACGCCTCGGCTGCATCTTCACAGACAAATAAACAGTTTGAGCAGAGTAAAGGCGTTCAACTAGAGTATCTTGATAGAGGACTTGTTGCCGCAACTACATCACAAGGAATCTTTTTAAGCTGGCGCCTGTTAGGGACAGAAGTTGATGGAAGTTCCGATAAGGGGCTAACGGGAGTGGATTTTAATGTTTACCGAGATGGTAAGAAAATTGCAACCGTCGAGGATAGTACGAATTTTGTAGATAAAGGTGGTTCAGCATCTTCTAAATATTATGTAAAGGCTGTTCAGGCTGGAAAAGAAATTGATCAAAGCGCAGAAGCAACACCTTGGAGCCAAGGCTATGTTGATTTAAAACTTCAAAAGCCAGCAGACGGGGTTACTCCTAGTGGAGAATCCTATTCATATAAGGCAAATGATATGAGTGTTGGCGATGTTGACGGTGACGGACAATACGAGTTTTTTGTGAAATGGGATCCAACAAACTCAAAGGATGTATCGCAAAAGGGGTATACAGGTAATACCTATATAGATTGTTATACAATGGATGGCACTTTGCTTTATCGTATTGATTTAGGTGTTAACATTCGTTCAGGAGCTCATTACACACAATTCTTAGTATACGATTTTGATGGAGACGGTAAATCTGAATTAATGTTTAAAACAGCTCCAGGTACGAAAGTGATTCAGTATGATAAAAATGGAAAAATAAAATCAGAGAAATTTATTACGATGCTTAAAGAAGATAAAAAGGCCGGTTACAGCAACTCAGACGATTACAGAATGAGCAGTGAAGACTATTATGATCATGTAGTAGAGATGTTTAAAAATTGGCATAATCATGAAGAAGTTGTAAATGGTAACTGGCCTAAAACGTTGGAGGAGTGCTTTGGAATTGAAAAGCAATATGATTATCCACTTTCTACAGAGGATGCCGAAAGCTTAGCAGATTACTTTATTGACGAATATGCCCCTAGTAGAAGTGGGCGTAATAATTTAAGAGACTTTGAAGGCTTTATAGTGAAAGGCCCTGAATACTTAAGTGTTTTCAATGGTGAAACAGGAGAAGAGATGGAAACCATCCGTTACAAATATGAACGCCATGATGATGGACTTATGTGGGGCGATTATGCAATGTCACGCATCGAGCCAGGAAATCGTGTTGATCGTTTTTTAGCAGGTGTTGCTTATTTGGATGGAGAGAATCCGGCTGCTATTTTCTCACGTGGTTACTATACAAGAGCAACAATGGTTTCCTATACTTGGGATGGAAAGCACCTTAAAGAAGAATGGGATGTTGATAGTGGTTGGACACCAATGACAAATCCATTTAATGATGGGCCACATGGACGTCTTGGCACGAATGAGGAGTTTGGTTCCTTAACAACTCAAGGTGCCCATTCATTAAGCACAGCAGATGTAGACGGTGATGGCAAACAAGAAATTATCTATGGTTCATCTACGATTGATCATGATGGCTCTTTATTATATAGCTCAAGTGATGTCATGCCACCAGAAAGTGCAACTCCCGGGGTTACAGCAGGGTTAGGTCATGGTGATGCATTGCATGTTGGGGATATTGATCCAAACCGAGACGGACTGGAGATCTTTATGGTGCACGAAGGTGGACGATACGCCCCATATGGTTATGCGTTAAGAGATGCTAAAACAGGTGAAGTGATATATGGCGGCTATACTGGTCGAGATACTGGTCGAGGGATGGTTGGCGATGTAGATCCAACTAAAAAAGGTTTGGAAACTTGGGCTGTTGATTTACGGACAGCAAAAGGAGAAAAGATAGAGAGTAACAAGATTCCTGGAACAAATATGAATATCAAATGGGCTGCTGATATGACCACTCAAATTATAAATGGGGCAATTGATCAAACACCTACGATTGATGATTGGCAAAAGGGAACAGTGCTAACAGCTTCTGGTACAAGAACAAACAACCACACAAAAGGAAATCCATCTTTAGTTGCTGATATTTTCGGTGACTGGAGAGAAGAACTTCTAGTTCGAACAGAAGATAGTCAGTCAATTCGAATTTACTTAAGTACAGAGGTGACAGATCGTAAGCTACACACACTTATGCATGATCCACAATATCGGACTGGAATCGCGTGGCAAAACGTTGGTTATAATCAACCATCTTATACCAGCTATTATTTTGCTTCGGACACTAACTGGGAAGATGTTTCAGTACCAAAGATAAATGTGCCAGGTGAACTAAATGAGCTGAACTATACATTGAATCTCTATATTGAAAACGGAGAAATAAATGGATCAGTTAAATCACAATTAAAAAACTCGTTAAAACAAGCTCAGCATCATGCAGAGAAGGGATCTTATAAAAAAGGTATTCAGTTTATCGAGAAGTTTGTCAAACAACTAGATCATAGAAAGAAGAAAGATCAAATCACTGCAAATGCAAAATCAACTTTAACAAATCAAGCAGAACTGATGATCGAAAAATGGCAGGAATTAAAGTAAGGAATCAAAATGGATGCTGATCAAGCGGGAACTGAAGCTTTGCTATGATGGAAGTGGATTCTCTCGTTCTTCCGGCAGAAGTTATACTTAATTAATGAGAAGAAGCTTCAATCTTTACATAAGGATTGAAGTTTCTTTTTTGTTCATCTTGTACATACGAATTAACAAAATTAATTGACATGTACGTATATGTATAATATGATTAAAATAATGTTAAAAACGCTTACATATAAGATTGTTAAGCTAATTTCTATTAAAAAGTTATATTGTTTTGAAAGGTAGAAAGTTAAGCATGTTCATACAAGATGATGTAACTTCATCATAAGAGAGAGGAGAAGGGGAGAATGAAAAGGTCAGTTTATCAAAGATTTTTAGTGTTATTTTGTGCAGTTGGTCTTGTTATATCAGGAACAGCCATTACCTCAGGTCATAAAGTTCAGGCAAACGAAGTTCCTGTTTTTGAAGAAGTTTCTGTACATGATCCATCTGTTTTAAAGGTAGATGACACTTATTATATATTTGGATCTCATTTAGCTGCGGCAAAAACAAAAGACTTTATGAAATGGGAGCAAATCTCATCTGAAGTGAATCCCGCAAATCCATTATTTGAAAACGTTGTAGAAGAATTGAAAGAAACGTTTGAATGGTCACAATCAGATACATTATGGGCTGCCGATGTTATTCAGCTTGAGGATGGTAAGTTCTACATGTATTACAATGCATGTAAAGGTGATTCGCCACGCTCAGCACTTGGAGTGGCGGTTGCTGATTCAGTAGAAGGACCTTATGAAGACAAGGGCATTATTCTTAAATCAGGTATGTGGGATGAAGAAAGTGAAGATGGAACAATTTACGATGCAACTGTTCATCCAAATGCAGTTGACCCGGATACATTTTTTGATAAGGATGGAAAACTGTGGATGACCTATGGCTCTTATTCAGGAGGAATTTTCATCCTAGAAATGGATCCGAAAACAGGTAAGCCTCTGCCAGATCAAGGATATGGTAAGAAGCTCCTTGGAGGAAATCACAGTAGAATAGAAGCTTCATATATACAATACAACAAAGAAACTGACTATTATTATATGTATTTATCATTTGGTGGCCTTGATGCAATAGGGGGCTACAACATGCGAGTTGTTAGGTCTGAAAACCCTGATGGACCGTACGTGGATGCAGAAGGCAATGACATGATTCATGTGAAAGCGGATCCATCACTCCCATTATTTGATGATGCGTCAATTGAGCCTTACGGTGTGAAATTAATGGGAAACTTTTTATTTGAAAGTAAAGAAGATGAAGGTGGAACTGGATATGTTTCACCAGGTCATAATTCTGTCTACTATAATGAAAAAACAGGTGAGCAATATTTAATTTTTCATACCCGTTTCCCAGAAAGAGGAGAACAACATGAGGTGCGCGTACACAAAATGTATATAAATTCTCAAGGCTGGCCGGTTGTTTCACCATATCGTTATGCAGGGGAAGAGTTAGAAACAGTAAAGAAATCAGAGCTAAACGGTGATTATCTCTTTATTAACCACGGTAAGGATATTAGTTCAGAAATAAAAGAATCGGTTTCCGTTAGTCTAAATAAGGATGGCACGATTACTGGTGGAGCTGAAGGTACATGGGTTTTAGATGGTGATCATGAGGCAGTATTGAAACTAGATGGTAAAACGTATAACGGAGTATTTGTGCGTCAATGGGAGCCAACATCAGAGAGTTACCGCATGACGTTTACTGCACAATCATCGGAGGGGGTTTCTATTTGGGGAAGCCAAGTAGAAAATGATGGTGAGAATGTACCATTTACTGCTATGAATTCATTAAATCTAGTATTGATAGGTGGATTAATTATAGTTTTTGGCGTTGGCCTATTTATCTTTTTAAAAAGAAAAAAATAACCGAAAAAACTGCTGTTTTAAAATATTAGAAAGGTATAACTTCTCATCATCAAGAGGTTATACCTTTTCAACTAATCGCAAATATTTTAGAAAGGATGGATGAAATTGAAGCATCATCAATATGCATTAACACCTCCAATGGGCTGGAATAGTTGGGATTGTTACGGTGCTACAGTAAGAGAAGATGAGGTGAAAGGAAACGCAGATTACATGGCGAAGCATCTGCTTCAATATGGATGGGAGTATGTTGTGGTCGACATTCAATGGTCAGAGCCGGGAGCTGTTTCTTCCGCTTATCGTCCGTTTGTTCCGTTAGAAATGGATGAATATTCAAGGTTAGTTCCCGCAATCAATCGGTTTCCGTCTGCTGAGAATGGAAACGGCTTTAAGCCATTAGCAGATTACATACACAACCTTGGTTTGAAATTTGGTATCCACATTATGAGAGGAATTCCTCGACAAGCTGTTCATCAAAATACAAACATACTTGGAAGTGATAAAACAGCAAGAGAGATTGCAAAGCCTAACTCTATTTGTCCATGGAATACAGACATGTATGGTGTAGACGAAACAAAAGAAGGTGCGCAAGAATACTATGATTCCCTGTTTAAGCTTTATGCTGAGTGGGAAGTTGATTTTGTTAAGGTAGATGATATTGCCGATTCAAAACTTTACGGAGCACATACAGAAGAAATAAAAATGATTAGAAAAGCAATCGATCGTTGCGGGCGACCAATGGTGTTAAGTTTATCACCCGGACCTGCTCCATTAGAGCATGCAAGCTTATTAGAAGAAAATGCAAATATGTGGAGAATGACAGATGATTTTTGGGACCTTTGGGAGCTTTTATATAACATGTTCGATCGATGCTATAAATGGAGTAAAAATTGTGGTCAAGGATTTTGGCCTGATGCTGATATGCTACCACTAGGACATATTGGAATTCGCTCTGTTGATGGTGGAGCGAGCGACCGATTTACAAGATTTACAAAAGATGAGCAAATCACAATGATGACGCTATGGTCAATTTTTCGTTCTCCTCTAATGTTTGGTGGAGAATTAAGAGATAACGATGATTGGACACTGTCTCTACTAACAAATGAAGAAGTACTAAACATGCATAGAACAAGTCATAGTGCCCGACAGATATATCGCAAACATGACAAAGTTGTATGGGCTGCAGAAGGTGATCACGAAATCTATGTGGCACTCTTTAATATATCTGATAGAAAACAAACGGTTTCTATTTCACTTGACGAGCTACACGTTTCCAAGGAAGTTCAGCCAAGAGATTTATGGAATAAAAAACAGTTAGCCTCTGTTAACAGTGAGATTCGTTATGATTTAGCACCCCATGCATCAATACTTTTAAAAATTGACAAATAGAGTATTAGTATCACTTAAAGTTGTCGAAAATATCTTCAAAAAAATGATAAGAGGTGACGTTTAATGAGTAATGTTAAACTTTTAGACGGTATTTTTAAAGATTCAGAGAAGATAGGAAAAGAGTTTCTTCTTACTTTAGATGTAGATCGACTTGTTGCGTCTTGTTATGTTGCTGCTTCATTAACTCCGAAAAAACCTCGCTACGGTGGATGGGAAACAATGGGGATTAGCGGTCATTCGATTGGACACTGGCTATCAGCTACCGCGACGATGTATTCAGTTACTAGAGATGAAAAATTAAAAGAAAAATTGGATTACGCTGTGGATGAACTAGCCTATGTTCAATCACAGGATCCCTTTGGATATGTTAGTGGTTTTCCAAGAGATTGCTATGATCGAGTTTTTGCAGGTGGGGATTTTGAAGTATCACACTTTAGCTTAGGAGATTCTTGGGTGCCTTGGTACAGCATTCATAAAATATATGCTGGCCTTATAGATGTGTACAACATTTGTGATCATGAGAAGGCATTAGAAGTTGTACTGAAACTAGCGAATTGGGCCAAAAAGGGAACAGATAACTTAACAGATGAAGAATTTCAAAGAATGTTAATTTGTGAACATGGCGGTATGAATGAAGCAATGGCAGATCTTTACTTAATTACTGGTAACAAGGACTACCTTGACCTTGCCATTAGATTCTGCCATAACGCTATTTTAGATCCCTTATCAAAAGGAATTGATGAACTTGAGGGAAAACATGCAAATACACAAATTCCAAAAGTTATCGGTGCTGCAAAACTATATGAAATCACAGGAGAAAGATATTATCGAGATGCTTCGTTATTCTTTTGGGAGCAAGTCACAGAAAATCGCTCATATGTAATAGGCGGGAATTCAAAAAATGAACATTTTGGTATTGAGAACTCTGAGGAGCTTGGGATAACAACAACCGAAACTTGTAACACCTATAATATGATGAAGCTGACTGAGCATTTGTTTAAATGGACACAGCAATCTAAATATATGGATTATTATGAAAGAGCATTATATAACCATATTCTAGCATCGCAGGATCCAGAGACAGGAATGAAAACATACTTTGTATCAACTCAGCCGGGGCATTTTAAGGTTTATTGCTCCCATGATGATTCTTTCTGGTGTTGTACGGGAACTGGAATGGAAAACCCGGCTAGATATACAAGAAGTATTTATCATCAGGTAGAAAACAAATTATTTGTAAATTTATTTATTGCTTCTGAAATAAATCTAGTAGATAAAAACATTTTAATTAAGCAAGAAACTAAGTTTCCTGAAGCCCCTACATCAAAGCTAACGATTGTAGGTGCAAAAGATGAGTTATTGACTTTTCAGATTCGCGTACCATATTGGATATCTGGTGAACTAACGGCGACTATTAATGGCCAACAAACAATCTCTAGAGCAGATACTGGATATCTAGAAATAAGCGGACGTTGGAATGATGGAGATGTAATTGAACTGCTTATTCCAATGAACCTCCATTCATACAAATCGAAAGATGAAGAAACAAAATTGGCGTTTATGTACGGTCCTATCGTCCTTGCAGGAGCGTTAGGAACAGAAAAATTCCCTGAGAGCGATATTCTAGATGATCATTTAAAGCTTAATAATCATCCATTAATCGATGTTCCAACTCTTGTAACAGGCGAAAAAGATTTAACAAAAGTGATCAAGCCACTCGAAGGTTCCTCGTTATGTTTTGAAACAGAGGCAATTGGGCAACCAGGGAATCTTAAGATGACACTTATCCCTTTTTATGCTCTTCATCATCAAAGGTATACGTTGTACTGGGATGTAATGGACAACGAAAAATATGTTGAGTTTTTAAACAAAGAACAAAGCGAAACGGAGAAACTAGAAAGTATCACAATAGATGCTGTCCAACCGAATGAGCAACAGCCTGAAGTGGATCATGCGATCAAAACAGTAAATTCTCATTCAGGATATTTAAACCTTGTTCATAGAGGCTGGCGAGATAGTCGTGATGAAGGGTATTTTAGCTACGAGTTAGCTGTTGATCCAAAACAGGAGATGTACTTGCATATTACTTACTTTGGCGGAGATCGAGTTTTACATCTAGATGGAAAAGTGTATGAAAGAGATTTTCATATCTTAATAGATGGTACAGAACTTGTACGGCAAACACTTAAAGGTGAAAAGTCTGATAAGCTTTTTGCTGTTGTATATCCTATACCATTTTCATTAACAGAAGGTAAAGAAAAGATTGAAGTGAAGTTTGTTTCAACTGAAGGGAAAATTGCAGGTGGTATATACGGTTTAAGAATGATTAATCATCCGTTATAAGTAGATGAAGAAGGACTGATTTTGACTACTGGTAGTCAAAATCAGTCTTTTTCAAAACCCATTATACAATTTAACCATACAAAAACTGAATAAGTTATTGTTTTATTTCAAATTTGTACGTTTATGTTGTATAATATCTTTAGTTGTACGAATGAGTCTAACAAGAGACATACAAGCTGAAAGTGGTGACATAATGGCACAGCAAACAAAGGTAGGCATGGTCAAGGAAAAAATTAAAGAATGGATTGTTGATGGTAAGGTTTTACCAGGAGAGAAAATTTATTCAGAAAATGAATTGGTGAAAATGTTCGAGGTTAGTAGACATACAGTTCGTCAAGCAGTAGGTGATCTCGTGCATGACGGTTGGTTGTATAGAGAACAAGGAGCAGGAACTTTTTGTTCGACGCAATTAATTCAGGGACATCCACAATCGAGAAGAGATGCAGCCGGTAAAACGATCGGTGTCATCACCACTTATATTTCTGACTATATCTTCCCATCTATTATCAAAGGAATTGAATCATACTTAACAACACGGGGGTATTCGTTAACATTCGCTTGTACTGACAATGACCCTGAAAAGGAAAAGCAATGCATTGAAACGATGATTAACCATAATATAGATGGGCTAATTGTGGAACCGACTAGAAGTAGCAGCTACAATCCAAATCTTCATTATTATTTGGAAATGGAACAAAAAAACATCCCATATCTTATGATTAACCAATTCTATCCTCAGTTAAACCCTGTAAGCATTATTTTAGATGATGAAAAGGGTGGTTATATTGCGACTGATCATTTGATTAAACAGGGGCATAAGAAAATCATAGGCTTGTTCAAGAGCGATGATTTACAAGGATTAAATCGGATGCAAGGGTTTATTCGCGCATTTAGAGAAAACAACATCCCCTTTTTTCCAGATATGTTTGTAACATACACAACAGAAGAAAAAGATTTTATCTTTAAATTGATGACTCTTCTTCAAGATTCCTCTACTCGACCGACAGCAATTGTCTGCTACAATGATGAAGTTTCCTTACAGGTATTAAACCTTTTAAGAGATCTTAAAATTAAAGTTCCTGAACAAATGTCTATTGTAGGATATGATGATTCATACTTAGCAGAAGCCTCTGAGACAAAGTTAACATCTGTCACACATCCTAAGACAGATATGGGAATTGAAGCCGCGAAATGGATTGTTGATGCAGTAGAAAAACGTGAAAATGAAGAGTTCAAAAATAAGCAAAAAGTATATGATCCTAAATTAGTGATAAGAAAATCTACTTCTACAGTATCTAAACCAGCAGTTGAAAGAAAACAAGTGATCATATAAGCGTGGTTTCTATCAAGATGTATTAAACTGTTAGGGGGAATAAAAGTGATTACGTTAAATGAGCTGAAGCACCAATCGAAAGCATGCACATGTGGAAATAACCATTATGATATTTTAATTGATAACATTGTTATTAGTGATCAAGCATTACAGGAAGTTGTTCCATATTTAGAAAACAAACAATTTCGAAAGGTTGCTATCATTGCAGATGAACATACCGATATTGTAGCAGCAAAAATACTTTCTACTCATCTTAAAGAAGCCAACATTTTATACTCTAAAACGATTCTTCAGCCAAATGCTCAGGGAGACGTTGTTGCTGATGAAGTAGCATTAATTGAAAGTATGTTAGGTATTCCTCAGGATGTTGATGTTGTAATCGCTGTTGGATCCGGCACAATTCATGATATTGTCAGATTTGCTAGCTTTAAAATGGGGAAACCTTTCATTTCTATTCCAACAGCCCCCTCTGTTGATGGCTTTAACTCTATGGGCGCCCCTGTCATTATTAAGGGTGTAAAAATAACGTATCAAATGCAATCGCCTCTTGCTGTTTTTGCTGATCTTTCTATCCTTAAACGTGCACCAAAAGAAATGATTGCAGCTGGTTTTGCTGATATGATTGGAAAGTATACCTCGTTAGCCGACTGGAAGTTTTCCCATCTTGTTGCAGATGAACCATACTGTTCCTTGTCTGCACGACTAACACAAGAAGCACTAGAGGGATGCGCAAATTCTATAGAACAAATCATACAAGCGGAGAAAGATGGAATAAAAATTCTAATGGAATCGCTCATTCAATCAGGTTTAGCCATGCTGTTAGTTGGTCATTCATCACCGGCTTCAGGTGGAGAACATCATCTTTCACATTTCTGGGAAATGGATTTTATAGCGAATGCTAAACCGCAGGTTCTTCATGGAGCAAAAGTAGGGGTTTCTACCCAGCTAGTACTAGATTTATACAAGAATCAGATGTTAGAACTTGTTTCCTCGGACGATAGGCTGCAAGAATTATCAACGAATAAAGCAGACGCAGTACTTAAACAGCAAGATGAGTTAGTTCAAATATTAAAGGCGTTACCACATTCTAGTGATATCGCGGCTATGCTTAAATCATTGCAAGGGGCAGTTACTCCTTCGGATCTTGGTATATCATCGGAACTTGTTTCAGACAGTTTAAGGAAAGCACATAAATTAAGGGATCGTTACACGATGTTAAAGTTTTGGAATGAGCATGTAGGTTTACACGAATATGTGTAAAAGACAAAGAATATGTAAAAAAGACCAAAATCTATGAATTTATGGATTTTGGTCTTTTTTTCTGAATTTTTAATCACCACAAGTTCATAAATGGTATATTAGAGAAAAAAGGCAGAAAAACGTAGAAAAACGTCGTATCATTGCCGGAAAATCACACACGTACGTACATATAAATCGCTTTGTGCAAATATGTACAAAAAAACTGTTAAAAAAGTTGTTGACATGTACGAACAGGTGTAATAATATAAGATTAAAGAAGCGCTTACATAACAAAAAGAAAAGCTTGCAAAATATTGATCGTACTCCTTTGTTAAGTAAGTCTCCTTTTCTATCAAATAGCATCTGGGGGGAATAAAAGTGTTCAAGAAATCCAAAAAGAGATTAAGTAGATTCTTATTAGTCAGTATGTTAATTGTTGTTGTAGGAGGAGTCTTAGGTGCTTGTAGCAGCAGTAGTTCAGGCGGCGGAGCAGAAGATGGGAAAAGCTTAACATTTATGTTTAGTGGTCAACCACAAGAACAAACAGCTTATAAAGCAGTTGTGAAAAAATTCGAAGAAGCAAATCCTGGAGTAAAGGTTAAAGTTGTTGTAACAGCACCGGACCAATATGATACTAAATTACAGGCAGCAATTGCTGGTAACAGTCTTCCGGATGTTTTCTTCTATAATCCTGGTAACTTAAAAGCATATGTTAACTCAGGCGTTTTAAAAGATATTACTGATTTAGTTGAAAATGCTGAAGGTGTAGATTTAACTAAAATTTGGGAATCTGGTATAAACAAATACCGTTATGATGGAGTTAATATGGGACAAGGTGCTCTATACGGGGTTCCAAAAGATTTAGGGCCATTCGCGTTTGGATACAACAAAACAATGTTTGAAGAAGCAGGTATTCCACTTCCTGATCCAGACAAACCATACACTATGGAAGAATTTGTAGAAGTTACAAAGCAATTAACAAAAGATACAGATGGTGATGGGAAGCTTGATCAATGGGGTACAGGACTTAATGTAAACTGGTCATTACAACCATTTGTATGGAGTAATGGAGCAGATTGGTTAGACGAAACAAATACAAAAGTAACAGTTGATGATCCTAAATTTATTGAAGCATTACAATATTTTGCAGATTTACAAAACGTTCATGGTGTAACACCATCTATTGCTGAAGCTCAAACACTTGATACGTACCAAAGATGGATGCAAGGACAAATCGGTTTCTTCCCAGTTGGTCCTTGGGATATGCCAGCATACAATGATTTAAAATTCGAATATGATTTAGCGCCATGGCCGGTTGGTGAAACTGGTGAAACAAAAGCATGGATCGGTTCTTTAGGAATTGGTGTTTCTGAAAAAACGAAGAATCCAGAGCTAGCTGCAGAGCTTGCATTGTATTTATCAGCTGATGAAGAAGGTCAACAGGCTCTAGTGGATCAGCAGGTACAATTACCTAACAACACTGATGTAGCTGAAGCATGGGCTGCTGATACATCAATTAAACCAGCTAATAAAGAAGAATTCTTACAGATTATAGGTGAGCATGGACGTGATCTTCCAACGAACTTCACTTACACAGGTGAATGGTATGATGAGTTCTTCAAAAATATCCAACCTGTAATTGATGGTGACAAAACAGCTGAAGAATACGTAAAAGAAGCGCAACCTAAAATGCAAAAATTATTAGATAAAGCAATTGAGCAGGAGAAACAATCTCAGAAATAATAAAAATAAATAAGGTGCTAGATTTAGCTAGCACCTTATTTTAAAGTATTAAGCTACTTTATTCGTGTCAGTACCCTTTAAGAGAAATGGGGAGGAAAGATGAAAACTACGTCTAAGCTTTATCGGGAAGAGCGAAGAAATGCCTATCTATTTATTGCGGCACCAGTTATAGGGTTTTTAGTTTTTATTCTAGTACCTGCGTTATATTCCATTTATGGTTCATTCACAAACTGGAATGGATTAGGTCAAATGAATTTTATTGGACTTCAGAATTATATTGATTTAATTAGTGATGAGTCCTTCCATAAATCGATGTACAACACATTATTTCTAATGTTAGGTATTCCAATTGGTATTATTTTAGCTTTATTACTAGCACTAGGATTAAATAGAGCAATATTTGGGACACAATTTTTTAGAGTTGTCTATTATATCCCTGTAATCTCATCCATTGCAGCCGTAGCAATTTTATGGCAATGGGCTTATAACGGTGATTATGGATTGGTAAACCAATTTTTAGAAAAATTAGGAATTGATGGTCCTAGCTGGTTAATGGATAAAGATACTGTAAAGCCAGCCCTGATTATTATGACTATTTGGAAAGGCCTCGGTTATAGCATGTTATTATATCTTGCTGCTTTACAAAGTGTGCCAAAAACATATTACGAAGCAGCTACACTTGATGGAGCTAATGCTTTTCAAGTATTTAAGAACATAACTCTTCCAATGGTGAAACCAGTTACGTTTTTCATTGTTGTAACAAACATTATTGCAGGAGCGCAAATTTTCGTAGAAATCCAAGTTATGACACCGACTGGTGGACCAGAATTTTCATCAGCAACAGTAGTATTTTATATTTGGCAAAAAGCATTTGGTAACTTTGAAATGGGATATGGCTCTGCAATGGCAGTTGTACTCGGCTTGTTTATTTTTATCGTTACTTTTATTCAATTTAAATTAAATGAAAAGTCTTCATTTGAACTTGACTAATATAAGAAAGAAGGGAGTGTAAAGGATGGAAGTTGGAGTAAATGCAAAAGTAGAAACTAAAACAAAGATGAGATCAGTAAAATCTAGTACAAGAATCACCAATATTATCATTTTCATTTTTCTCTCATTAGGGGCTATTGTTATGGTAGCACCACTTATATGGATGTTATCAACATCTTTTAAGGATATTCAAGAAGTATACGCTCTACCACCGGTTTGGATTCCTGAAACATTTGATCCAATAAAGTATATTGAAATTTGGCAAAAAGGCCCATTATTTAGTGGGATTATAAATAGCTTAACTGTTGCGTTATCAGTCACAATAATAGGAACTTTTACATCAAGCTTAGCAGCATTTGCATTTGGGAAGTTAAATTTCCCGTATAAAAATCAGATTTTCTTATTACTGTTAACAGCAATGATGATTCCCTATCCAGTTGTCATGATTCCACAGTTTATGTTCTTCTCTAATATTGGGTGGGTTGATACATTGCTTCCACTTATTGTTCCGGCGATATTTGGTAACATTATTATGATTTTCTTTTTAAGGCAGTTCTTAACAAGCATTCCGAATTCTATTATAGAAGCAGCTAAGATTGACGGATGCTCTTATTTTAAAATCTTTTATAAGATTATCTTTCCATTAATTAGACCTGCAGTAGCAGCTCAGTTAATTCTATGGTTTATGACAATCTGGAATGATTATCTAGGACCGATTCTATATTTAAATTCACCAGAGAAACAAACATTACAACTTGTAATCGCTAACTTCAACTCAACTTTTGCTATCCAAAGTGATTACCCATTAATCATGGCAGCATCTGTTGTGTCACTATTACCAATGCTAATCGTGTTTATTATCTTCCAGAAACAAATTATTGAGTCTGTTGCTATTTCAGGTGTAAAAGGATAAAGGATCATACAACATTAAAACATCATGTAAGGTGGCTCATTTACTATAATTGTAGCCACTTTTCCTTTACTTAAAAAAAGGAGGAAAAAAGATGAAGCGTGTTAGTTATTTTGCAGATAAAAATTATAAAATCGGTGAAGTTGACCCTAAGTTATTCGGTTCTTTCATTGAACATCTAGGTCGTGCAGTTTACACAGGGATTTATGAGCCAGAACATCCTCTTGCAGATGAAGATGGATTTAGAAAAGATGTAATGGATCTTGTAAAGGAACTTAATGTACCGATTGTCCGTTATCCAGGCGGAAACTTCTTATCTGGTTATGACTGGACAGATGGTATCGGTCCTAAAGAAAATAGACCAACAAGGCTTGATCTTGCATGGAGAACAACAGAAACAAATGAAGTTGGAATCGATGAGTTTATGAAATGGGCGAACAAGTCCAATATTGAAGCAATGTTAGCGGTTAATTTGGGAACAGGTACACCAAAAGAAGCTGGTAACCTTGTTGAGTATACCAATCACCCAGGAAATACATATTGGAGTGATCTTCGTATTCAGAATGGTCAAAAAGATCCTTATAACGTAAAAGTCTGGTGTTTAGGAAATGAAATGGACGGACCTTGGCAAATTGGTCAATTAAATGCTGAAGACTATGGGAAAAAGGCAAGAGAAGCAGCGAAGATCATGAAATGGGTTGATCCTACAATAAAACTAGTTGCATGTGGTAGCTCGACTGCAGAAATGCCAACATTCCCTGAATGGGACCGTGTTGTTTTAGAGCATTTATACGAACATGTTGATTATATTTCTTGCCATCGTTATTATGAAAATCTTGGTAATATTAATGATTTCCTAGGTTCTTTTGCTGATATGGATCACTTTATTAAAACAATTGCTAGCACAGCAGACTATGTACAAGCGAAAAATCGAAGTAAAAAGAAAATGTACATTTCTTTTGATGAATGGAATGTATGGTATCAAAAGAAGGTGGAATTAAAAGATTGGGAGATAGCCCCACCAATTTTAGAAGACAATTATTCATTGTTAGATTCACTAGTTTTTGGTGGACTATTATGTACCCTATTACAGCATGTTGACAGAGTCAAAATGGCGTCCCTTGCTCAATTGGTGAATGTTATCGCACCAATTTTCACTCAAAAAGGTGGCCCTGCCATTAAGCAAGCAATCTTCTATCCTTTCTATCAAGTATCCAATTTCGGAAGAGGGGTAGTGTTGAATTCCCTAGTAGAATCACCAAAGATTGAAACGAATAAGCACGGTGAAATTCCGTTAGTGCAATCATCAACAACTTATAATTCAGTTGACAATACGTTAAGTATCTTCGCGCTAAACTGCTCTGAGGATGATGACTTTGTCCTTGATGCACAATTCCGATCCTTTGGTCAGGTGAAAGTCATCGAACATTTGGTCATGGATGGAACGAATCTTGATGCGACAAATACTTTTGAAACTCCGGATAATGTGAAGCCTAGTCAAATTGATTCTACGAGCAAAACGGGCGATCACTTAGAAATTAAGCTGCCAAAAATGTCGTGGAACATGATCAGATTACAATGTGAATCCTAAGATTTTACTAACTATAAGGAGAGATTACTATGTCAGAATTCACAATTAAAAATCCACTTATTGAGCAACGTGCGGATCCTTGGATTTATAAACATACAGATGGTTACTATTATTTCACTGCCTCTGTGCCTGAGTATGACAGAATTGAGCTGCGTCGATCGCAAACAATTGAAGGATTAACAAATGCAGATGCGAAGGTTGTATGGGTAAAACATGAGAGCGGTTTAATGAGCGCAAATATATGGGCACCGGAAATTCACTATATCGATGAAAAGTGGTACATCTATTATGCGGCTGCGAGAACCTCTGAAACGAATGATGGTTTATTTGACCACCGTATGTTTGTTCTTGAAAATTCATCAGCTAATCCATTAGAAGGTGAATTTATTGAAAAAGGTCAAATAAAAACGAAATGGGAATCCTTTGCATTAGATGCGACTTCTTTTGAACATAAAGGTATTAGATATTTAGTGTGGGCACAAAAGGATCCAGAGATTTTTGGAAACTCAAACATGTACATTTCTGAAATGGAAAATCCATGGACACTTAAAGGTGAACAAGTCTGTATTACAACACCTGAATATGATTGGGAAAAAATAGGCTTCTTAGTAAATGAGGGAGCTGCAGTATTAAAGCGCAATGGCAGAATATTTATTACTTTCTCAGCAAGTGCAACAGATTTTAATTATTGTATGGGAATATTAACAGCCGGTGAAAATAGTGATCTATTAGATCCTGCTTCTTGGCACAAAACGCCTGAACCTGTTTTTGTTACATCAGAAGAAACAGGACAATATGGACCAGGTCATAATAGTTTCACAGTATCTGAGGACGGAACACAAGATATTCTCGTTTATCACGCAAGAAATTATAAAGAAATTGAAGGTGACCCATTGTATGACCCGAACAGACATACACGAGTTCAGCCAATTTCCTGGAATGAAGATGGAACACCTCACTTTGGTGTACCAGTTCCTGATGCTAAAAAAGTAAATAATTAAGAAATAGGAAAGGCTGAAGTATATTCAGCCTTTCTGTATGTATATGAAGAAGATAGTAGGTTAAGTAATTAGATTATCACTTTATTTTGATGGAATTTTTATCGACGAACTAGAAAAAACACTAGGAAAGAATAATCCTTTGGAAAGGTATAAATCAAGAGTGAAAAAGTGAGGGATAAATATGTTGTTTCCACAAGAACCAGTGAAATATGACTTGTACGATCAATCAATTACAGATCAAGAAGAATTATGGACAATCCATAATGTCCATGATCCTGCATTATATAAAGATGGAGATACTTATTATGTTTTTTCAACAGATGCAAAAGTAGGAGGCGTGCCTAAAGGAGGCATACAAGTTCGGAAATCTAAGGACCTAGTCAACTGGGAATGGGTCGGTCATGCATTTGATACTATTCCTAAAGATGCCTACGATTGGACTGGTGCAAAGGGATTATGGGCGCCAGACGTAACAAAATATGGAGATACCTATTATTTGTATTATGCTGCTTCACAATTCGGAAAAAACCAATCCTTTATAGGTGTTGCAACAAGTAAATCAATTGAAGGTCCATGGGAAGATCAAGGTGAGGTTATCAAAACAAAGCAAGGTGAAAGTGAGCCAAATGCAATTGATCCGAATATCACATTTGATAAAGAAGGAAATCCATGGATGGTCTACGGGTCTTTTTTTGGTGGGATTTATGTTGCTCGTATAGATGAGAATACTGGAAAATTAAAGGAGAAGGGCAATGGAACCTTAATTTCCAAGAGACATCTTTCAGTTGAGGGAGCTGTTGAAGGGCCTTATATTGTCTACCATCCTACTTTTAAAAAATATTACTTATTTGTATCATATGATTCGTTATTTAAAGATTACCATATACGTGTTGCAAGAGCAGATAAAATCGAAGGACCTTATTTAGATAGTAATGGAAACGAAATGACCAATATTGATTTGCCTCCAAATGAAGTTGGGATGAAAGTGCTGGGAGGATATAAATTTGGTAAAGAAGAAGGTTGGATTGGCCCTGGACATAATTCGGTATTAAAAGATGGTGAAGACTATTATGTTTGTCACCATGCAAGAGGTGAGAAGACCAGAAAACATCACGCACTTCATATTAGAAGAATTCTTTGGACGGATGATGGATGGCCATTAATATCTCCAGAAAGATATGTAGGTGAAAAGGAGCAACCAGTTAATTCAACATTTATGGTTGGAAATTGGGAGATCATTCACATGGATAACAAATACCATGAGCAAATACAATCGGAATCACTTCATCTGTTATTTGACGGCAGGTTTGAGGGCTCGAAGGATGGATATTGGTCACATAAAGGGGAAAATCATTTTGAGTTTTTCTTGAATTCTAACAATGGAACTTACCAAGTGTTAGTATTGGCAGCTTGGGATTGGACTTTATGGAGACCGACTATGGTATTTGCAGGGAAAAATTCTAATGGGGATGTAATTGTAGGGAAAAAAGTAGAAAAATCACTAAACTTGTAAGGATGAATTTTTGCTGATTTATAAATTTTTAATATAAAAATACAACAATTTCTTAGAAAATAATGAAATTTGTATTGAAAAATATGAAATAAGTGCTAAAATTTAATTAAGGTTATACGTATAAGTTAAAATTTTTAGTATTATCAACTAAGTTGTATAATAGATTGTAATGATTATCTCGAATTTGTACGTATGATAATAAAAAATTATTAATAAATTGATAGTTTAATAAAAAATGTAGCTGGAAGAGTCGGGGGGATTTTAAATGACTAAATATTCAATTGGTGTTGATTACGGCACTCAATCTGGTAGAGCCGTTCTTGTGGAGATCGGAACAGGAAAAGAAATAGCAACCTCGGTAAAGCCTTATACTCATGGTGTAATGGATGAATACTTACCAGATGGAGTTACCAAATTAGAAAATGACTGGGCTTTGCAACATCCTACAGATTATATAGAAGTTTTGGAAACAACAGTTCCTGATGTCCTAAAACAAGCTAACGTTTCAGCGGACGATGTTATTGGAATTGGAATTGATTTTACAGCTTGTACGGTATTACCTATTAACACAAACGGAACACCACTATGTTTAACAGAACAATATATGAACCATCCTCATAGCTATGTGAAGTTATGGAAACACCATGCGGCACAAGATGAAGCAAACTCTATAAATGAAATTGCAGAAACAAGAGGAGAAGCATTTTTACAAAGGTATGGTGGGAAAATTTCATCAGAATGGCTCGTTCCTAAATTATGGCAGATCCTTAATGAGGCACCAGAGATTTTCGATGCTACAGATCAGTTTGTGGAAGCAACAGACTGGGTTACCTATCAGCTTACAGGTGACTTGAAAAGAAACAGTTGTACAGCTGGATATAAAGCGATATGGCATAAGCAAGAAGGATATCCATCAAAAGAGTTTTTTAAAGCATTAGATCCTCGCTTGGAAAATGTTGTTGAAGAAAAGTTATCTACTAATATTTATCCAATAGGCTCAAAAGCGGGAGAGTTAACAGAGAAAGCTGCTAAAATGATTGGATTGAATCCAGGAACCGCAGTTGCTATAGCAAATGTTGATGCACATGTTGCTGTACCAGCAGTTGGAATTACTGAGCCAGGCAAGCTTCTGATGATTATGGGAACATCTACATGTCACATCTTACTGGGAGAAAAAGAAGAAGTAGTACCAGGTATGTGTGGTGTTGTTGAAGATGGAGTAATTCCAGGATTTATGGGATATGAAGCAGGTCAATCATGTGTAGGAGATCATTTTGAATGGTTCACTGAAAACTGTGTACCTGCTAGCTACTATGAAGAAGCACAACAAAAAGGAATGAACATCCACCAATTGTTAACAGAAAAAGCAGCTCAATTGGAGGTTGGTGAAAGCGGTTTAATTTCACTTGACTGGTGGAATGGAAATCGATCTACACTTGTAGATGCTGATTTAACAGGTGTTTTATTAGGAGCTACATTACTAACGAAGCCTGAGGAAATTTATCGAGCTCTAATTGAAGCAACAGCATATGGCACACGAACAATTGTTGAGGCATTTAGAAATAGTGGAGTGCCGATTCATGAAGTATATGCATGTGGTGGTATTGCTGAGAAAAATGGATTAATGATGCAAATCTATTCAGATGTATTAAAAATGGATATCAAAATATCTGCTTCATCTCAAACCCCAGCTCTTGGTTCTGCAATGTTTGGAGCAGTTGCAGCTGGTAAGGAACGTGGCGGATACGATGATATTAAAGATGCAGCCAAAGAAATGGCTAGATTAAAAGATTATGTTTATCAACCTAATCATGAGAATTCACAAGTTTACGACCAACTATTCTCTGAATATGCAAGATTATATGATTATTTCGGTCGTGGTGAAAATAACGTGATGAAAAACTTAAAGAAGATCAAACATGCTCAGTCTAACAAAGCAAAAGAGAAGATTACACAATAAATCGAAATATCTATCACTCTATTCTGAAGTGGGGCATCCATCTTTAGCCCCACTTTTCAAAAGAAAGGGGAGACAACTGATGCTTGAACAATTAAAAGAACAAGTTTTAGAGGCAAACCTTCAGTTACCAAAATATAAAATGGTTACTTTTACATGGGGAAACGTAAGTGGAATTGATCGAGAAAAAGGACTTGTAGTCATTAAACCTAGTGGAGTTCCTTATGAAGAGCTAAAGGCTGAAGATTTAGTTGTAGTCAATTTGAATGGTGAAATAGTAGAGGGAGACATGCGCCCATCATCTGATACTGCAACACATTTAGCACTTTATAAAGCATTTCCTTCGATTGGTGGAGTTGTACATACACATTCACCATGGGCAACTAGCTGGGCCCAAGCAAGCCGTCCCATTCCTGCATTAGGAACAACTCATGCTGATTATTATTATGGAGAAATTCCTTGTACAAGAGCTTTAACAGAAGATGAGATTACTAGAGGCTATGAACTAGAAACAGGAAATGTCATTATAGAAACATTTCAATCTAAAGATATTGATCCAATAGCGATGCCAGGTGTACTCGTTTCAGGTCATGCACCGTTCGTTTGGGGAAAGAATGCTAGTCAAGCAGTTCATAATGCGGTTGTTTTAGAAGAGGTAGCCAAGATGGCATTACACACGTATCAATTAAATCCAATTGCTGGTCCAATCGATCAATTTTTGTTAGATAAACATTATCTTCGTAAGCATGGAGCAAATGCTTATTATGGTCAGAAAAACAAAGAAGTGAAACAGTAACTATCGATTAGGGGGAAACCATTATGCTAACAGTGAAACCATACGAGTTTTGGTTTGTAACGGGTAGTCAAGATTTATACGGAGAAGAAACAGTAAGAGAAGTTGAAGCTAACTCAAAAGTGATTACAGAAGGTCTTGACCAAGATTCTACATTAACATATAAGTTAGTATTTAAATCAGTTTTAAAGGATGCAGATTCCATTCGTAAATTATGTTTAGAAGCAAATGCTGATGAAAACTGTGCAGGTATTATTACATGGATGCATACATTCTCTCCAGCAAAAATGTGGATTGCCGGACTTTCAAGCTTACAAAAACCAATGCTTCATCTTCACACACAATTTAACCGTGATATTCCATGGGATAGCATTGATATGGATTTTATGAACACAAATCAATCTGCACATGGTGATCGTGAATTTGGATTTATGGCAACAAGACTAAATGTAAAAAGAAAAGTAGTTGTTGGTCATTGGGAAAATAACGAAGTTCGAAGCAAAATTGGTAGTTGGATGAATACGTCTGTTGCTTTTATGGAAGGTCAGCATTTGAAAATTGCGCGCTTTGGAGATAACATGCGCAGAGTTGCTGTAACTGAGGGAGATAAAGTAGAGGCACAAATTAAACTAGGCTGGACCATTAACGGATACGGCGTCGGTGATTTAGTTCAACGAATGAATGATATTTCTGAACAAGAAATTGATCAATTAATGGAAGAGTATGAAAGAGAATACGATATTGTAGCTGAAGGCCAAGAAGCAGGTCCAGTACGAGATTCTATTCGCTATCAGGCAAGAATTGAACTAGGAATGAAATCGTTCTTAGAAGAAGGTGGTTATTCGGCGTTTACAACAACGTTTGAAGATCTTCATGGTATGAAACAACTTCCTGGTCTAGCTGTACAACGATTAATGGCACAAGGATATGGCTTTGCTGGTGAAGGAGACTGGAAAACAGCTGGTTTACTCCGCATCTTAAAGATCATGGCAAATAACGAAGATACTTCATTTATGGAAGATTATACGTATCACTTTGAACCTGGAAATGAATTAGTGTTAGGTTCACACATGCTGGAGATTTGTCCTACTATTTCAGCAACTAAGCCAAAGATTGCTGTTTATCCTTTAGGAATTGGCGGAAAAGAAGATCCTGCACGATTCATCTTTGATGGAAAGAGCGGTGCTGCTTTAAATGCATCAATTATCGATTTAGGACATCGCTTCCGTCTTGTTGTAAACGAAGTCGATGCTGTGCAACCAGAAAAGGATTTACCAAACCTTCCTGTTGCAAGAGTCCTTTGGACGCCTCAGCCTTCATTAAGTGAAGGAACAGAAAATTGGATCATTGCTGGTGGAGCACACCATACAGTCTTTTCATATAAAGTAACAACAGACCAGCTTAGAGATTGGGCAGAGCTAGTCGAAGTTGAATGTGTTCTTATTAATAATGATACAAATAAGCATAGCTTCAAAAATGAGTTACGTTGGAATGACGTTGTATATAAGTAATAGGTATTGATTTTAAAGACGAGGAAAACAAAAATGAAATGTCATGTTTCTAGTTTCCTCGTCTTTCTACTATCACTAAAAAGCATGGGAGGAATAGAGAATGACAAATTCAATTGTTATTAATGCAGATGTTAGTAAAGGGAAAATTAACCGTAATATTTATGGACATTTTGCCGAGCATTTAGGCCGTTGTATTTATGAAGGTATTTGGGTTGGAGAAGATTCACCAATTCCAAACACGAACGGAATTCGAAACGATGTGCTTGAAGCATTAAAACAAATTAACATTCCTGTGCTTCGTTGGCCAGGAGGCTGTTTTGCTGATGAATATCATTGGAAAGATGGAGTCGGACCAAGGAGTGAAAGAAAAAGAATGGTAAACACCCACTGGGGTGGTGTGGTTGAAAACAATCACTTTGGAACTCATGAATTTATGATGCTATGTGATTTACTAGGTTGTGAGCCTTATATTTGCGGAAATGTTGGCAGCGGTACTGTTCAAGAAATGTCTGAATGGGTTGAATATATGACATTTGACGGTGAGTCTCCAATGGCCAACTGGCGCCAAGAGAATGGTAGAGAAAAACCTTGGGAGCTTACATACTTTGGTGTAGGTAACGAAAACTGGGGTTGTGGCGGAAATATGCGTCCTGAATATTATGCAGATCTATACCGTCGTTACCAAACATATGTAAGGAATTATGGAAATAATAAAATCTATAAAATTGCCGGTGGAGCAAACGTAGATGACTATAATTGGACAGAAGTGTTAATGCGTGAAGCAGGGCGCTTAATGGATGGACTAAGTCTTCACTACTATACAATTCCTGGTGAATTCTGGACAGGTAAAGGATCTGCAACAGGTTTTCCAGAGGATGAGTGGTTCATCACGATGCAAAAAGCACTGCATATGGATGAGTTAATTACAAAGCATAGCACGATCATGGATAAATACGACCCTGAAAAACGTGTTGGGATGATTATAGATGAATGGGGTACATGGTTTGATGTAGAGGAAGGAACAAATCCAGGGTTTCTTTATCAGCAAAACACTATTCGTGATGCATTAGTTGCTGCGATTCACTTCCATATCTTCCATAAGCATAGTGATCGTGTTCAAATGACAAATATTGCCCAAACAGTAAATGTTCTTCAAGCGATGGTACTAACAGAAGGAGAAAAAATGATTCTTACTCCTACTTATCATGTATTTGATATGTATAAGGTACACCAAGATGCAACAGTACTCTCAGTTGACGCTGCTGTTGGAAAATACAAATACAATGGTCAAGAAGTTGATCAAGTATCTGTTTCAGCATCTCAAGATAAAAATGGCAAAGTAAACATCAGTTTATACAATATTGATCATAAAGAATCTGCATCATTATCTCTTCAGCTTCGTGGATTGAAAGAAGAGGTTAGTAGTATCACTGGTACGATTTTAACAGCTGACACGATTGATGCACACAATACGTTCGAGCAGCCAGAAGTAGTAGCTCCAGCTGAATTTACACAATTCACTGTAAGCAATGGTCAACTTGATGTAACATTACCTCCGATGTCTGTTGTCTTGTTAACGATTTAATAGAGAAAGGAAGTAATTGATTATGGCAACCAACGTATGTAAAGGCTGTTCTGGAAATGTCATTATCAAAAAAGAAGAAGTAGATAGAATCCTTTCTAAACAATTACCAGACAACTTAATTGTTTCTGATGAGATCTACAAAAAGCGTCTAGAAGCTTGCTTTGATTGCCCTTCGTTTCTTTATGGAACAACTTGTTCATATAGTGGATGTTTAGTGGAGTACAGAGCTAAGTTTACAAGTAAAAATTGTCCAAATCCTGCAGGGGCTAAGTGGTAGGTCTTCAATTCTGAATTTTATACATCTTGTTAATGCATAAGATATACATCTGTTACCCTATTTTCTGGGCAAAGATGTATATCTTTTTTACTTTAGTTTGAAAGCGTTTTAAGGAGGTGATGGGTGTCATTACTTTTGTTAACAATAGCTTGAATAAATGTGAGGAGGAGATGATTTAATGAAGCAAATAAAAAAACTACTCATTCTTTCGGTTATCTTGTGTGTGCTAAATATACAAGTAACAGCAAGTGCCGCATTTTGGAATGTAACAGGGGAAAAAATGATCCACGATCCTTCTATTATTAAAGAGGGTAATTCATGGTATGTATTTGGAACTGGTGAAGCAGAAAAAAATGGAATTCGTGTATTACGTTCTGATAATGGGATTAACTGGTACACTACACCTGTTATTTTTCCTACAGCACCCTCATGGTGGAAAACATATGTACCGAACCATGAGTCAAATCAATGGGCACCTGATATTCAATATTACAATGGAAGATATTGGCTCTATTATTCAGTTTCTAGTTTTGGATCGAATAATTCATTAATTGGCCTTTTATCAACGGAAAGTATAACTTCTGGACAATGGCGAGACGATGGATTAGTTGTTCGCTCAACAAGTTCAAGTAACTTTAATGCCATTGACGGGGATCTTGTTATTGATAAAGACGGTAATCCTTGGCTATCTTACGGATCTTTTTGGAGTGGGATTAAGCTTACACGCCTAGATAAAAATACAATGAAACCTACCGGTACTGTCTATTCAATTGCAACGCGACCAAACTCCCCGAATAATGCAATCGAAGCACCTAGCATTACTTATAAAGATGGGTATTATTATTTGTTTGTTTCATTTGACAGATGTTGTCAAGGAGTGGATAGCACGTACAAAATTGCCTACGGAAGATCTAAAAATATTACTGGACCATATCTTGATAAAAATGGAGTAAGTATGATGAATGGTGGAGGTACAATTTTAGATGCCGGAAATAGTAGATGGAAAGGTCCAGGCCATCAGGACATTTATAACAACAATGTCATTGTCAGACATTCTTATGATGCTGAAAATAACGGGATGCCAACCCTATTAATCAATGATTTGTATTGGGATTCTCAAGGATGGCCTTCTTACTAATTTTTAAGTAAGGGGTGGTGATTTTTCACCACCCTTTTTTTAGGACAAGTGTAGTCCGGGTTTCTTCATTAAAATAAGATCTTTATTTAGGGCACATTTCTAGTCATAATAACTATAATAAAAGTAGGTATGTGGTCTGTTAAAGAATAAAACAATTGGAATCTAATATTTGCAATTAGAATAAGCATGTGATCTAATATAGATGTTCACTTTTTATACCAATTTATATAAAAACTACACCGTTCTATATTGTTATTAAATAGAAAGAAAAAACAAGGTTGCTACAGCAACTACTTAAAGTCAAATTTGGTATACCTCTTTCTTAAATGAAAATTCTTGATGAAAGGTGAGCAACATGAGCAAATTAGTCAACTTGAAAAGCATGTTAAATGACGTGTTGGATATTAACGATATAAGGTTTTATGAACCAATAAAGAATTATACCTTTACAAAACTTGGTGGGGAAGCAGATGTATTGATTACACCGTCAACATTTGAAGAAATCCAATTGATTTATAGAAAAGCGAAAGAAAACAAAGTTCCAATAACAATTATCGGAAATGGCACAAATTTAATTGTAAAAGATAGTGGAATTGCTGGATTGGTTATAAGCTTGAAAAAGCTAAATGAAGTAAAAGTAAAGGATCATATCATAAAAGCACAAGCAGGTGCTAACATTATTGAGGTGTCAAGGATCGCGTTGAATGAAAAATTATCTGGTCTTGAGTTTGCCTGCGGAATTCCAGGGACAGTAGGTGGGGCACTGTGTATGAATGCTGGAGCATATGGTGGCCAAATATCGGATGTATTAAAAAAAGCTACAGTCTTAACAGAATTAGGTGAGCTACTCGTTTTAGAAAAAGAAGATCTTTTGTTAGGCTACAGGAAAAGCATTATATCCCAAAATAACTATGTTGTGTTACAAGCAGAATTTGAACTACAGCATGGTCATTATCTTCAAATAAAAGAAAAAATGGATGAAAATACTAGACTACGACAGCAAAAGCAGCCGCTTGAGTACCCATCGTGTGGAAGTGTCTTCAAGAGACCACCAGGTTACTTTGCTGGAAAACTAATACAGGATTCTGGTCTTCAAGGATTGAGAATTGGAGGGGCAGAGGTATCAACGAAGCATGCTGGATTTATCGTAAATGTTGATCATGCAACTGCAAAGGACTATACAGATCTCATTCACGTGATTCAAAAAACAGTAAAAGAGAAATATGGTGTTAACCTAGAAACAGAAGTAATTGTTATAGGTAAGGAAGATGAGATATAAATCAATTTTAGGAGTGATTATATTGACTAGAGAAACTTCACAAGCACTTCAAAGAAGTGTAAAAGACCATTGGTATGTTAAATATGAAGAGGTAGGCTTCCCATCGATTCAAAAGGGATGGATATTGCCCGTTGACCGTTGGCAGGATTTTGATCCATTTATTTTAATGGCTGAGGATTGGTTTAAGAGAGGGACATTTTCCGATCATCCTCATCGTGGCTTTCAGACAATCACATATGTAGTAGATGGACGTTTGGAGCATATTGATAATGCTGGAGGAAGAGAAATTTTAGAGCCGGGAGATGTTCAATATATGAACGCCGGGTGGGCGGCAAGGCATGCTGAGGAAGGTGTAGAGGATGATATTGCCCATACCCTACAGCTTTGGTTAAACCTGCCGAAACATTTAAAACAAACAGATACATCTTATCAAAATATTTATAGTGAGGATGCACCTGTTGTTTCTATTGAAGGAGGATCGGTAAAAGTATTTTCAGGAGATATTGCAGGTGTTAAGGGTCCAATGAATTCCATTGTTCCGATAACATTAACAGAAATTACTTTATCAGAAGGAGCTCAATATGTTCATTGTTTACCAGAAACACATAATAGCTTCTTTTACGTTTTATCAGGTGATATGACATTTGGAGAAAACAAGGTAGAGTTAAAAAAGCATGGTGTAGGTACATTAACTTATAACGATGAAGGAAACGAAGAGAACATAAGTGAGTTTGTGATAAAAGCAAATAGCAGGCGGTCAAAAGTACTTGTATATTCAGGAACACCAATAAAAGAAGAAATCGTTCCATATGGTCCTTTTGTGATGAATACAATGGAAGAAATCAAACAAGCATATCGAGATTACCACAATGGAAAATTTGGGCCGGCAGCTAGATGAAAATAGTGAAAAAACAAGCTGCTTTACTGAAGGTTTCTACGACAAAAGTCGTAGAAAAACCTCCTGTAAAATCATTCTTTTAAAGGAATATTTCAAAATGATTTTATTGTATAGTAAGATCAAGGAGGTAGTTACAATGGTTGATGTGGCGATAATCTCAAAGAACCCGCATATTCAAAGAAGCTTAAGTTTATTCATTCATGCTCATTCAACTTTTAACTTGATTTACAATAATGACGATCAGCATGAGGCCTTTAAAATGCTTGATAGACTTAAAAAGGTAGTTGTCCTGTTAGATATAGATGTAGATAACTTAAAACAAATTTTAGATCTTTATTCAACAAAGCACCACATTATACTTTATAGTCATTCAAAGGATTTTTTGGAAATTAGTCAACTTCTTCAAAGATATAATGTGAAATATTTTAATGTTTACACGAAACCGGATTGTATATTTCATACGATTAAGGAGCTTTCAGAATAGGTAGTTGCTATAACAACTAATTACAGAAAGTAAAGTTGGTGAGGAGGAATCTCATTTTACCTCCAAGCAAAAGCTTACTCACCAAACTTTATTATGAATTTACAATGATTGTCACCTTCAGTTCGGCAACAAGTTCTATTTATTTGATTAACACCAAGAACGTCTAGGAACATGCTTGTTTCACATCGACATGCCATTTTAAATTCTTTTGCAACTGAGAGGATGGGACAGTTATATTCTGTTAATTCAAATGTACGATCATCTATTTCAGCAACATCAGCCATATATCCTTTTTCGTTTTGAAGCTTTACAAGTTCATTCACCTTCTCAGCTGGTGTAGTTTTATTGATCATTTTGGCACTATATTCTTTAATTAAACGTGTTTCTCTCTTTTTAAATAGTAGCTCTATAGATTCTTCACCGTGTATTTCTTTAATATCATGAAGAAATTCAAGGCTGATTCCTTCATAGTTTTTAGGAAAATATTGTTCCGATTTATCTGACAAAGAATATGTTTGGAGAGGTCTACCCATCGGCTGTTTAACTTCTTTGGAAGAGATGAAACCCTCTTTCTCGAGACTTAAAAGATGCTTTCTTACAGCCATGTGAGTAATCCCTAATTCATCTGTTAACTCATTAACAGTCATTGTTTCTTCTTTTTTTAATAAGTGAAGAATCTTGTCCTTTGTTGTACTATTTCGAGTCGTGTTCATACTAACACCTCCATTTTAAAAATGTGGAGAAGATAAAGTTAAAATATAATTATACCATATAGTATAAAATGTTTGAAGAAATGTTCATCTAACTGATTTTGACTTTTTTATAATGTTTAAGCAAATTATTTGATCTATAAAAAAATTTAGTTTATTCTTTATTTATACTTATTATACTATTAAGTATAAGAATATAAATTTATTGGAGGATGTAAATAATGACAACTTATTCTTTACCATCTTTACCTTATAGCTTTAATGCACTTGAGCCACATATTGATCAGCGCACAATGGAAATTCATCACGGGAAACATCATCAAACATATGTTAATAACTTAAATGCTGCCCTTGAAGGAAAAACAGATTTGCAAGCAAAATCACTAGAGGCGTTATTAAGTAATTTAGATGCTGTTCCAGAACAAATTAGAACGGCTGTAAGAAATAATGGTGGTGGTCATTTAAATCATTCATTATTTTGGGAAGTCATTGCACCTTCTGGTAATGACCAAACTCCTACAGGAGAATTAGCCGCTGCAATTAACCATGCATTTGGAAGCTTTGAGAGCTTTAAAGAGGAATTCACCAAAGCGGCAACAACCCGCTTTGGATCAGGTTGGGCTTGGCTAGTAGTTGATCAAGATGGAAATCTTCAGGTAACAAGTACAGCTAACCAAGACAATCCAATTATGGATGGTCAACAAGCCATTCTAGGACTTGATGTTTGGGAGCACGCTTACTATTTGAACTACCAAAACAGAAGACCAGACTATATTTCAAGCTTTTTTAACATTATTAATTGGGATGTAGTAGCAGAAAAATTAGAAAAAACTAGATAAATAATCAGTGAGTTTTATGAATAAGGTGTCTAAAAAGACACCTTATTTGCTGTTATATTGAAAGTTTCCTTATGTGACACAGAAGTAACTTGGTTGTTTTTGTTAGTAAAGATGAAAAAAGAAGAAAATGGAAGTTAAGCATGTTATTGTTAACTATGGAACATTTTATCGCTTCACACACAGGCTATTTCAAATAGGAGGCTAAAACATGAAACTTGTTGGTATATCAGGTTCAATCATTGGCACAAAAACAGCAAAGGCAGTTCATGAAGTATTAATGGCAGCAAAAGCTTTAGATCAGAATCTTGAAGTTGAATTAATTGATTTAAAGGATTACGAAGTTGAATTTGTGAAGGGGACTCCACTGTCTTCCTACAATCAAGACACAATTAAGGTTGTAAACACAATTCAATCAGCCGACTTTCTTGTGTTTGGAACTCCAATTTATCAGGCTTCCATCCCAGGTGTTTTGAAAAATCTGTTTGACCATTTACCTATTGATGCATTTAAGTCAAAGGTGACAGGAATGATTACAACGGCTGGTACAGACAAACATTTTCTTGTAACAGAATATCATCTAAAGCCAATCCTGACCTATTTAAAAGGAGTGGTTCCTGTTAGTAATGTATTTCTTCAAAACTCAGATTTTAATAAAGAAAATGAAATAATTAATAACGATATTTCGAATCGAATTCACGTATTGGCTAAAGAGATGATAGTTCTACAAAAGTCACTAAAGGACTCAGAAGCTTAACAGTTGAATGATAATAATGGAAGTTACGGGCAATAATTGTAACAGTCGGTTTCCGAATACAAAACTACACTAGCACCGCACCAATTAGCAGTCCTGTTCGCAACTGAATAAGACTGTTTTTTTTTCTGAGGGCCGGATAAATAAAGCTGACCTTCTTGCTTATCCTTAATTGAGTAACCTATAGTTTAAATAAACGAATTTTTCCGGTTAGACGAAGAATGGAACTTGGTTTGGGGAATATAAGCGGAATTTTTCCGGTTAAGCAAGGTAAAATGGTCCATTTTTATCTTTTTTCGATTAAATAGACGGAGTCTTTCCGTCTATTTAATCCATTTTTCGTGATATTTCCTCATTAAGAGGAATTTCCCCGCTTATTTTAGTAGCTAAAATTGACCGGTTTTTATTATAATTTTTGATAACAAATATAATCGGATTGTTTTTTTAGAGTTCCGATCAAAATGCAAGCGCTTTCTCTTGTGTTGTGTGTTTTACACAAGCAGGAACCTAAATCTTTGTATCTATGCTACATTGTAGAAAACTTATGTAAAATTGTAAAATATTTGTAAAGATATAGAACAGATATTTAATTTGTTTAGACTGTATATTTGAGTCTGCTTTCTCTAAAAAACTTTTCTTATTATAAAGTTATTGACGTAATAGCTATGAAAAAAGTATTATCAAATAATAAAAATCTTAAAGTCATGTGTTTAAAAAGAAAATATAAGCTAAGGAGAATAAAACCCTCGCCTAGCGAGGGTTTTATTTTTATACTATCGGAAAGTTTAAGTTTTTATGGATGATAGTATAGGAAAAACTAAGGCTTTCGCCATTAGGACTTGACGATAAGCCAAGTTTTTCCAATAAAATTATTTGAAAAGAGGGAATAGTATGAGTTATCAGTTACTCGGTTCCATTGTTGTCTATATGGTTGGGATGTTACTTATTGGTTATTACGCCTATAAACGGACCACTAACTTATCAGATTATATGTTAGGAGGAAGGTCTTTAGGTCCCGCTGTTACCGCTCTAAGTGCTGGAGCTTCAGATATGAGTGGATGGCTCCTTATGGGTCTTCCTGGAGCTATGTATGTACAAGGTTTAAGTGCCTCTTGGATTGTGATCGGTTTGACTCTGGGTGCGTATGCAAACTGGTTGTATGTGGCACCACGGTTAAGAATGTACACAGAGGCTGCTAACGACTCGATGACAATTCCTTCTTTTTTGGAAAATAGGTTTGAAGATACCTCTAAAATGCTCCGTCTTATTTCAGGATTAGTTATTATTATCTTCTTTACGTTTTATGTATCATCAGGGATGGTTTCTGGAGGGGTGCTGTTTGAAACCACATTCAATCTTGACTATACAGTTGGACTTTGGATCATTGCTGGAGTGGTTGTATCCTACACATTATTTGGAGGATTCTTGGCAGTAAGCTGGACAGACTTTGTACAAGGATTGATCATGTTCATTGCCCTTATTCTTGTTCCTCTTGTGACGATTATTGAGTTAGGAGGAATTGGTCCTTCTTTTAGTGAAATAAAATCAATTGATGAGTCTCTTTTTAATATTTTTAAGGGTACTAGTTTCCTAGGTATTGTTTCTTTATTCGCATGGGGGCTTGGATACTTTGGGCAGCCGCACGTTATCGTTCGATTTATGGCGATTTCATCTGTAAAAGAGATAAAGAAGGCCAGACGTATAGGAATGGGCTGGATGATTTTTTCTGTTGTAGGTGCTATGTTTACTGGGTTCGTAGGACTTTCTTATTACTCTAAAAATGATCTGAATCTTTCAGACCCTGAGACAGTTTTTATTGGGTTAAGTGATATATTATTTCATCCTATTATTACAGGATTTCTACTTGCTGCTTTGTTAGCAGCTGTTATGAGTACCATTTCTTCTCAGCTATTAGTAACATCAAGCTCGTTAACAGAGGATTTGTATAAAACATTTTTCCGACGTTCTGCAACTGATAAGGAATTAATGGTTATTGGACGATTATCAGTATTAATTGTTTCAATTATTTCTGTAGCAATTGCCTACAATAAAAGTGGAACAATTCTATCTTTAGTAGGTTATGCATGGGCAGGGTTTGGTTCAGCTTTTGGTCCAGTTATTTTATTGAGTTTGTATTGGGAACGGATGAATAAATGGGGCGCTCTTGCTGGAATGGTTGCTGGCGCATGTACTGTTATTATCTGGACTAGTATTCCAGGTCTGAGTGCAACGATTTATGAAATGATTCCAGGCTTTTTTGTCAGTTTACTAGCATGTTATTTCGTTAGTATTGTATCACCGGCACCGTCAAAGAACATTAGGGATAAGTTTAATCAAAATAAGCAATCTGCATGAAAAAAGCACCACCTGAATGTTCCTAACAAAGGGACATTGGGCGGTGCTTTTTCTTAACTATTTATCTCATAATCATGCAATTTACGATACTCAGTAGGAGTCATCCCTTCTTGCTCAATAAATCGTTTATTAAAGTAGCTTATACTAGGATAACCTACCTTTTGTGCAATTTCTTTTATGGTCATTTCTTTACGATCAAGCAGCCATTGTTTACTAGCTTGCAAACGGCATAAGGTGATAAACTGCATTGGTGTCATTTGAGTAGCTCGTTTAAATAATCGACAAAAGTAATATGTGCTGACGCCCACGTTCTGAGCCCAGTACTCAAGGTCAAATGGTTCACAAGCACTTCTTTGCATACTTGGTAAGAGTGTTTGAATACGATCATCCTGCTCTTGGCGGCGATCAGATGTTTTTGGTGCAGCATTTCTTACAAATTCCATTAAAAATGTGTAGGTAAAAGTAGACAAGCTGGAAAGATGCAAAAAGCTGTTTTTTTCTGCCTCAATTAATAGCTGATTATGTGCTTTTTCAAGAATAGACAATTTTTGAAGAGTCCAGAGTGAGTGTTGATGAAACCCTTTTTCCGAGAGAAATTGATTAAGCACATCACCGTAAAAATGAACCCAACGTATATTCCAGGGATCTTGTTTACTACTATAATACCGCTGCTCCTGCATTGGAAAATATAAAAAAGCGTCTCCCCTTTTTATCATGACTGGACTGCCGTCTATTTCCACGTACCCCGATCCAGATAAAACAAAGTGAATACTAAAGTTATTTAAAGTGCCAACTTTTCGATTTACTTCATGGTCAGGTTCATTCCAATACCAGCCAATTGATTCAGGTAGAATCATAAAATCATTGTTTTGTAATGTAGGTAATAAAAATTGTCTAAGCATTTGCATCACTCTTTCAGGACAATATTCTTTTATTATAAAGGCAATATGATTCTATTTTTATTTTAAGATGTGTCTTTTATAATAACAATATAATATTAAGTTTAGGGTAGAAGGAGAGAATGATTATGGAAAAAATTCGTTGGGGAATTATCGGAAGTGCAAATATAGCAAAAGGTTCAGTTATACCAGGTATTCAGCAATCAGAAACAGGTGAGGTTGTTGCTATTGCTAGCAGAGGATTAGAAAAAGCAAAAGAAACGGCTGAACAATTAAATATTTCTAAGGCTTATGGGAGTTATGAGGAATTACTCCAAGATCCTGAAATTGAAGCCGTTTACATTCCTCTTCCAAACCATTTACATAAAGAGTGGACCATTCGTGCAGCAGAAGCAGGTAAGCATGTTTTATGTGAAAAGCCTTTAGCAATAAATGCGGATGAAGCGGAAGAAATGGTAGCTGCTTGTGAAAAAGCTGGTGTCGTTTTTGCAGAAGCATTTATGTATCGTTATCATCCACGTTATAAGCTTATAAACGAATTAATTGACTCAGGAGAAATTGGGGATATTCGGGGTATTCATGGAACGTTTACTTTTAATAATGCAAATGATAGTGGAAATGTTCGTTATAAAAAGGAGTGGGGTGGAGGTTCCTTATATGATGTTGGTGTTTACCCAATTAGCGCTGCGAGAATGATTTTGAATGAAGAGCCTAAAGCAGCAACTGTTCATGCATTCTTTTCTGAGAAACATGACGATGTTGATATGATGGCATCGGGTATTTTGGAATTTGATAAAGGTGTAGCTTTAACATTTGATTGTGGAATGTGGGCTGCATTTAGAAATGAACTCGAAATTCTTGGTACAAATGGTCGGATCGAGGTTCCTTCAGCGTTTATAACACATCAAAATGAACAAGATCATATTATTGTTCACACAAATGATGGCAAAAGAGAGCTTGAGGTGCCTTATTTAAATCAATATGCACTTCAAGCTGATGCAATGGGAAGAAGCATCCGTAACGGCGAGCCATTATTTCCTTCGCAAGATGCAGTATTAAATATGAAAGTAATTGATGCTTGTTTAACCTCAGCAAGAGAACGCCGTCGTGTTGAGTTATAAAAGGGGGACTTTTGATGAAGACGATTAGTATTCCAGGCTTAAATAAGCGGGTAACAACACTCATTCAAGGCTCAGATTATTTTAGACCAAGTGTTTATGAAAAGGTTTGTCGCGTTCTTGATCAATATGTTGCGATCGGTGGTAATACAATTGATACTGCACATATTTATTGTGGTGGTGAAAGTGAAGTAGCGATTGGCATGTGGATGGAAGAACGTGATAATCGAGAAGATGTGGTGATTCTGACTAAAGGTGCACATCATGACCAAAACGGTCCACGTGTGAATCCAGAAGCAATCTCTAAAGACCTTTTTGAAAGTCTGGAACGTTTAAAAACAGATTACATCGATTTATATGCTCTGCACCGTGACGATCCAGCAGTACCAGTAAGTGTGATTATGGATGCATTGAATGAGCATATACAGGAAGGGCGAATAAAGGCAATCGGTGGATCTAATTGGACAACACAGCGGTTACAGGAAGCAAATGAATATGCAGCCAATAACGGTTTGGTTGGTTTTACGTTCAGCAGTCCTAATTTAAGTTTAGCAAAACCAAATGAACCGTTCTGGACAGGGTGTGTTTCGGCGGATTCTGCTGATTGTCTATGGCATCAAGAGAATCAAATTCCACTTCTCTCTTGGTCATCGCAAGCAAGAGGATTTTTTACAGGTCGATACACTCCTGAAGATCGAAGTAATGAGGATCTTGTTCGCGTTTTTTATAACGAAGAGAACTGGGAACGATTGCGTCGGGCTGAAATTATGGCTAAGGAAAAGGGAGTTAGTACGATACAAATTGCTCTTGCTTATGTGCTTAATCAACCTTTTCCTACATGTGCTCTTATTGGTGCTCAAAATGCAGAAGAATTACAATCATGCTATGAGGGAGCAAAGATTGTTTTAACTAAGGAAGAATATAAATGGTTGGAGCAAGTTTGATTCTTAAACATAATATAGGAAAAAGACGTTAAAACAAATGTCTGTTTTAACGTCTTTTTCTTTTTATACTATCAGAAAGATAAAATTTTTATGGATGATGGTATAAGAAAAGCTAAGGCTTCCGCCATTAGGGCTTTGCGATAAGCCAAGCTTTTCTAAAAGTAAATATCATTAATGGGTTATGATTTACTTTCTAATTATTATTCCCAATAATTTTTAAAATATAATCATATATTTTAATAAAATAATTGATTTTTTACTGAAGGGAGCAAAAAATATGTACTATGCCCGACTCATTCACTATAAATTAGGAACAAATCAAAGACAGGCTGCAGAAGAATTAACAAAGAAGTTTGATAAAATAAGCAGGAATTTATATGGATTTAGAGGAAATGTTTATTTTTTTGATGATCCAAATGGTGAATACAAAGCGCTTAATTACTGGGATACAAAGGAACTTGCTGAAAAAGCTCATGAAGTGCTATTTCCTCAGCTAGAAAATGAACTTAAGAATTTAACTACTGAGAAGCCAAGATATAGAATCTTTGAAGTATTTGATCCAACAGATGATCAAGACATGGTGGCAAGTCATACGATAAAATAATATATGTAAAAGAAAAACAGTTAAGAATAATACTTACCTAGATATCTATTTAGATATCTAGGTCTTTTTCTGTGAAAATAAATTAAAGGTTTAAACTTGATCGCATTTGATTAAGCTATAGATAATTAAATTTGGCAATAGGAAAGCAGAGCTACCGTACTTTACGGTTTCTCGTTTAACTTTTCTATTTTTTGTCTATAATGCTAATTTGAAGTTAACTCGTGGTAGGGTTCTTTGTTCTGAAGCATATGATAGACAATCGTAAGCATTCGGTGTCCTATGGCAACGAGTGCTTTTTTCTTTCCTCTTCTCGCAGCCAACGACCAATATTTGATTCCCAACCTTTTATTACGACTCCTTGAAACAGCCCATGCAGCTTCGCACAAT
>NZ_JBLUOI010000035.1:0-52670 GCF_048059995.1 Metabacillus sp. YM-086
CTTTCCTATCTTGCATTCATTGTAAAAAGGATTGACACAAGGTCAATCCTTTTTATAAACAGCATGATAAAAATCAAGGTAATTTCTTATACGTGCTTGTTTAATACTTCAGCAAGCGCTTCTTTTGGCTGATATCCTACAGCTTTATCAACAACTTCACCGTCTTTTAGTACAAGTAAAGTTGGGATACTCATAACGCCGAATTTGCCAGCTGTTTCTTGGTTCTCATCAACATCAACTTTAACGATTTTCACTTTATCTCCCATATCTGAATCAAGCTCTTCAAGAACTGGAGCAATCATTTTACAAGGTCCGCACCATGGTGCCCAAAAATCTACTAATACGACACCTTCGTTTGTTTCGTTTGAAAATGTTTGATCTGTTACATTTGTAATTGCCATTCGTAATTCCTCCTAAATTGTAAGGGTAAATATGTTTAAAGTATAGCATTACAGTGCTAAGTAAGCTAATGATTTGCTTCAGTATTACTTTTCCCTATGTTGAGAAAGAATAACATGTTTTTTCAATAAACGACATATTTTGTATAGATTAAGTTGTATTGAAGCAAATACATTTAATTCTTTCTTTTTTATTTCTCAACCCGTGTGAAATTAGTTCGTTTCATTGCGCTACAGACACTCGCTTTCCGCGGGGAGGAAGCTGAGCCTCCTCGGCTTTGCCTGCGGGGTCTCAGCCTTTCCTCTACCTCCCGCAGGAGTCGAGTGTCTTTCGCTACATTCCACTATTAAGCTAAAACATGATATCAATAAATATAACACTTTGGCAAAACACCTTAAATTAAAAAGCACGCTTTGGAAACGTGCTTTTGTTTAAACTAATATTATGCGTGAACCTTTAATTTTCTAAATTCTTCTGTTAATAGTGGAACAACTTCAAATAGATCTCCTACGATTCCATAGTCTGCTACTTTAAAGATGTTAGCTTCAGGGTCTTTGTTAATTGCCACTATGACCTTAGAGTTTGACATACCTGCTAGATGTTGAATCGCACCTGAAATTCCGCATGCAATATATAAATCAGGAGTTACCACTTTTCCAGTTTGACCGATTTGAAGAGAGTAATCACAATATTCAGCATCACATGCTCCACGCGAAGCCCCTACTGCTCCTCCTAAAACATTTGCTAATTCTTTTAAAGGTTCAAAACCATCTTCACTCTTAACTCCACGACCACCAGCAATAACAACTTTTGCTTCTGATAAATCAACACCCTCTGAAGCTTTACGAACAACTTCCTTTACAATTGTTCTTAAATCTTTAATATCTACAGATAGGGTATTTGTGTCTCCGCTTCTTGTATCATCTTTCTCTAGTGGAGCGATATTGTTTGGACGAATAGTGGCAAAGATAACTCCGTCAGTTACTATTTTCTTCTCAAATGCTTTTCCTGAATAAATTGGACGAGTAAATACCACATTTCCACCTGTTACCTCAATAGCTGTAGCATCTGAAATTAACCCCGAGCCTAATCTTGCTGCAATTTTAGGTGATAGGTCTTTACCAAGTGCCGTATGACCAAAAACAATGCCTTCAGGATTTTCTTCTGAAATAACCGACAATAAAGCTTGAGAGTAACCATCTGGTGTATATGTTTGTAATTTTTCATTTTCAACCGCCACAACACGATCAGCACCAAAATGAATTAATTCGGTTGATAATGCTGAAACATTATCTCCTAATAAAACAGCAACAACCTCTCCACCCTCTGCAATTGTTTTTCCTGCAGCAATCGCCTCAAAAGATACATTACGTAGTGATTGATCACGAACCTCACCTAATACAAGTACTTTTCTTGCCATTATCATTTCCCCCTGTTCAACTATTTAAAATTTCTCTCCCATACTTCACAGAACCTTCTCTATCAATTAAACAACTTTCGCTTCATTTCTAAGTAATGAAACTAATTCTTTTACTTGATCCCCTATTTCACCTTCTAATACTTTTCCAGCCTCTTTTTTCGGTGGTAAATAGATTTCAATTGTTTTTGTTTTAGCTTCAACATCGTCTTCGTCTAAATCAAGATCATCTAATTCAAGCTCATCTAATGGCTTTTTCTTTGCTTTCATAATTCCTGGTAATGATGGATAACGAGGTTCATTTAACCCCTGTTGAGCTGTTACAAGAAGTGGAAGAGATGCTTCAATAACCTCAGAGTCTCCCTCTACATCTCGAACAATCGTTGCTTTGTCTCCATCAATTTCAAGCTTAGTAATGGTTGTTACATACGCAATATCTAATAACTCAGCTAGTCTTGGACCAACCTGTCCAGATCCACCGTCAATAGCTACATTTCCACCAAGGATAATATCTACTTCTTGGTCTTTAAGATATTCAGCTAAAATTCTTGAGGTTGAATATTGATCACCATTTTCTAAATCATCTTCAGTATTAATTAAAACAGCTTTATCACACCCCATAGCCAAAGCTGTTCTTAATTCTTTCTCTGAATCCTCTCCACCAATTGTGACTACCGTTACTTCTCCCCCATTTGCATCACGTAATTGAATAGCTTCTTCGATTGCATATTCATCATAAGGATTTATAATAAACTCTGCTCCATCCTCATTGATTTTTCCATTTTGCACAGCAATCTTTTCCTCAGTATCAAACGTTCTTTTCATAATTACGAAGATATTCATTTTCCATTCCCCCATGTTAAGTTAAGTATTTTAATAGATACTTTATTTTCCCGTGAAATTCGGCTTTCTCTTTTCAATAAAAGCTGTAATCCCCTCTTTTGCATCAGCGCTATTAAAAAGTTCCCCAAAAAGCTTAGCTTCCTGTTTCATTCCTTCCTCATAGGTGGAGATTTTAGAAGCATTTAAAAGTGATATGACTGCTTTAACTGAGCCTGGGCTTTTTTGAGCAAACTTGCCAGCTAATTTCTTTGCTTCTTCTAACATACTCTCTTGCGGGTAGGCATGATTTGCAAGACCTAGTTCTACTGCTTCCTTCCCTAGGATTGGTTCACTTGTTACCATCATTTCTAATGCACGGCCCCTACCGATATATCTTGGTAGCCTTTGAGTACCACCAAAACCTGGAATAATTCCTAGTTGTAATTCCGGTAATCCAAGCTTAGCATCTTCCGTTACAATTCGTAGATGACAAGACATTGCAAGTTCTAAACCGCCCCCTAATGCAGCACCATGTATGGCTGCAATAATCGGCTTAGGGAAGTTTTCAATTCTTTCAAATATTTTCTGTCCCTCTTCTGCTAATTTTGAAAACTCTCCATCTGATGAAACAGTAACAAACTCCTTAATATCTGCTCCAGCAGAGAAAAATCTTCCTTCACCACGAAGTACGACCGCTCGGACCTGGTCATCTTGTTCAATTGAATCAAGTAAAATTGAAAGCTCTTTCAAAACATTTGATGAAAGTGCATTTGCTGGTTCATGATTAATCGTCACAACAGCAACATTGTTTTCTTTGGTTAGCCTTAACAGCTTCATCTAATTTCCTCCTATTTACTAAAATCTACTTAAATGTATTTTCTTTATAGTAGGAAAATGCCTTATTTATCATGTCCCCTCCCTTATTTAGAGAAGGGAACAAATTTCACGAAGATTTAGGTGTCACAAAACCGTAAACAAATAAATCGTGAACTTTCTTTGTTTGATTAACTAAACTGTATTTTTGTTCATTCATGACCCATGTTGTTACTGTTTCATCAATGGTTCCAAAAATCATTTGTCTTGCTAATCTTACATCTAAGTCTTGTCTAAATTCTCCACTTTCCTTTCCTTCTTGAATAATTTTGTCAACAACATTGAGGTAACCCTTTAATACCTCGTTTATTCGCAGTCGTAAGTCCTTGTTAGACTGTCTTAACTCAAGTTGTGTCACAATGGCAAGTTGATGATCTTCTGAAAGTAGTGTAAAGTGTTTTTCAATCAGAGAATACAACTTGTCTGCTGCATTTGTTTTATCTTTTATTTCTTCTTCAATTTTTTCTATAAAAACGCCCATCTTCTCTTGAAAAAGAGAAACAAGGATGTCTTCTTTATTTTTAAAATATAAGTATATAGTTCCATCAGCAACTCCAGCTTGCTTAGCAATCTTGGATACTTGTGCTTGATGATAACCATTTTCTGCAATTACAATAACAGCTGCATCAATGATCTGAATAAACTTTGGTTTCTTCTGTCTCAATGTAATGTTCGACTCCTTTTTCTTAATGAATGAATAATCATTCATAATTCAATCTTAAGTTTTCCTTAGCTTTATGTCAAGCCCTCAATTAGCAATTTTTTATTTTCATTTTTCAATATGTAATCGAGAGGGTCTTAAGTATAAAACCCTAAAACCCTCTCTCTTTATTTCACTATTAGTTTGCGTTTTTCATTTTTTCTTTTTCCTCTTCAACTAATGCACGTCTTAATATTTTTCCGACAGCTGTTTTAGGAAGATCGTCTCTAAATTCATAAATATGTGGTACCTTATATGCCGCTAAATGTTTACGCGCATATTCATTAAATTCCTCGGCTGTTGCATGTTGATGATCCTTTAAAACTATATAAGCTTTTACTGTCTCTCCACGATAGGGATCAGGAATTCCCGCAACCACTACCTCTTTGACTTTTTCATGCTCGTATAGAATTTCTTCAATCTCACGTGGGTAAATATTAAACCCACCAGCAATAATCATATCCTTCTTACGATCTACAATATAAAAGTAACCTTCTTCATCCATGTAGCCAATATCACCTGTTAGCAGCCAACCATCTTTAATCGTCGCTTCTGTTTCTTCCTTTTTATTCCAATATCCTTGCATAACTTGAGGACCTCTAATCGCAATCTCTCCAAGTTCATTCGGCTCAGCGATCCCCCCATTTTCATAAGAAAGAACAACTGCGTCTGTGTTTGGCCATGGAACACCAATACTGCCTTTCTTTCTTTTCCCCCAAATAAAATTTGAATGAGTAACGGGAGATGCTTCCGATAAGCCATAGCCTTCTACTAATTTCCCACCTGTTATTTGTTCAAATTTTTCTTGTATTTCCACAGGAAGCGGAGCGGATCCACTTATGCAGCATTCGATTGAGGAAAGATTATACTTATGAATATCAGGATGATTCAAAAGTGCAATATAAATTGTTGGAGCACCTGGAAATAATGTTGGCTTTAATTTTTCAATTGTTTTTAATGTATCTGTGGCATCAAACTTTGGTAAAAGAATCATTTTAAAGCTCTGCATCACAGATAAGTTCATAACAGTTGTCATCCCATAAACATGAAAGAAAGGAATAATTCCTAATACAGATTCTTCCCCTCTTTTGCATTTGTACATCCATGCTGCACACATCTTTGTGTTTGAAACAACATTTTCATGTGAAAGCATAACACCCTTAGGAAAACCTGTCGTACCTCCAGTATATTGCAGGAGGGCCACGTCTTCTGAAGGAATATATGCTGGTACTTCAACAGAAGGCTTTGATAATTCCATAATTTTTTTAAACAAATGCGTGCTGCCCTCATGTTCTACTTTTACAACGATTTGATTTTGCTTCTTTTGGACAAAAGGATACAATAAATTTTTCGGAAATGGCAAATAATCTTTAATGCCTGTGACGATAATATGCCGCAATTTTGTTAACGCTTTCATTTTAGAAACTCTCGGATATAATAAATCAAGCGTTACGATAAAAGTGGACTCGCTGTCTTTTAGTTGGTATTCTAATTCTCTTTCCATATATAAAGGATTCGTCTGGACAACAATACCGCCAGCTAGTAATACAGCATAATAAGAGATCACTGCTTGTGGACAATTTGGAAGCATTATTGACACACGATCTCCCTTTTCTAACCCCAAGGATTGGAAATAATTCGCCAGCTTTAAAGATTGATCATATAGGTCTGAATAGGTTAACTCCTTTCCTAAAAAATGAATAGCGATTTTATTAGGAAATTCTAGTGCAGATTGTTCTAAATAATAATGCAGTGGTTTTTGATCAGTATTAATTTGATGAGGAATTTCGGTAGGATATAATGATAACCAAGGTTTTTGACTTTCCATTTTACTCTCCTCCTCCTGAGGGATATATAAGCAATGAGGAAATCTAATCTTTTTGAAAATATTCACTTGCGCTTCCACTTAAAAAAAGTATAGCAGATTTTTTTATTTTCAGAAATATAAAATATTTATAAAAGGCATACTCACTATATGATGACTAAATTAAACAAATAAAAAAGCCTGACATATAGCCAGACTTTTTATAAATATCATTTAAAAGAAAACTAAATAAATAACCCCAATTAAAATAAATAGACCGCATAAACCGAACATTACCTTTGCCAACGTCTCCAATAGTATACACTCCTTATATTGCCGCCCCTATAACAAATGATAAACCTACAGATATGACTAACGAAATAAATCCTACTGCACGATTATCCTTTTGTATCTCTTCATCTATTTTAAATTTTGGCGTCATAAATTCATAAATAAAATAACCTAAAAGTAACAATATGAAGCCAAATAAACCCGAACCCATCATTTCCAATAAGCTATCATGTTGATTAATAGAAAATCGAAAGATATTAGCAATCCCAAAAATTTTCCCACCAGTAGCCATTGCAACGGCAAAATTACCATTTTGAATTTCTTCCCAGTTTTTATATTTCGTAACGAGTTCAAATATGGTCAAAAATACAATGATACATAAAACAACAACACTATAGTAGGCAGCAATTTGAACAAGCTCATTTTCCCAAAATGTATTCATATTATCTTCTCCCCACTATTTGAGTTCTACAATAGTAACTCCTGTACCGCCTTCTCCGGCTTCTCCAAATCGTGTATTTTTCACGCTGCGGTGATTCTTTAATAGCTCCCTAACACCTGTTCTCAGCGCGCCTGTTCCTTTTCCGTGGATAATGGAAACTCTTGGATACCCCGCTAAAACCGCGTCATCCAGGTACTTTTCTACTCTCAATAAGGCATTTTCATACCGTTCTCCACGTAAATCCAATTCAAGCGAGACGTGATAATCTTTCCCTTTTACAGCAGCTAGTGGCTTTGCTTGTACTTCCTGCTTAGGACGTTTGATGTATTGAAGATCTGCTTCTTTAACCTTCATTTTCATAATTCCCATTTGCACTTGCCATTCATTATCACTCACTTTTTCAACAAGATGGCCCTTTTGGTCAAAGCTAATCACTTTTACTTCATCACCAGGCAAGAACTCTTGTTTAACAGGCTGCTTTTTCTCTACCTTTTTGCTTTTCACAAAATGGGGCTGAGCTTCTTCCAGTCGTTTTTTTGCATCAATCAATTCATGCTCCTTAACTTGAGCATGCTGTTCTTTGCGCATCTTTCTTAAATCTCTAATAATTTGTTCAGCTTCTTTGTTTGCCTCTTCTAGTTTTTCTGCGGCACTACGTTCTGCTTTTTCATATAAGGCGTCACGTTGCTCATTAAATTCAATGATTTGTTTTTGAAGCTCTTTATGAAGCTTTTCAGCTTCTTGACGAAATCTCTCGGCTTCAACACGTTCATGTTCAGCAGTTTTTTTGCTTGTTTCTAATGAAGCAATCATTGTATCAACTTCATTACTTTCGTCACTCATTTGTGCTCTTGCCATATTAATGATTTGTTCTTGTAAACCTAATCGCTTAGAAATTTCAAAAGCGTTACTACGACCGGGTACACCAATTAAAAGCTTATACGTCGGACTTAAGGTTGTGATATCAAACTCAACACTCGCATTAATCACGCCTGGACGATTGTAGCCATATGCTTTCAATTCCGGATAATGAGTTGTTGCAACAACTCTTGCTCCTCTGTTATACACTTCATCAAGTATAGAAATCGCTAACGCTGCCCCTTCTTGCGGATCCGTTCCAGCTCCAAGCTCATCAAACAACACAAGACTTTGGTCATCTGCTTTTTGAAGAATATCAACAATATTCACCATATGCGAGGAGAACGTACTTAAACTTTGCTCAATTGATTGCTCATCACCAATATCAGCATATACTGCTTTAAATACAGTCACTTCTGAACCATCTAGTGCTGGAATTTGTAACCCAGCCTGTGCCATAAGTGTACATAATCCAAGTGTTTTCAAAGCAACAGTTTTACCACCTGTATTTGGTCCTGTAATCACGATTGTTGTGAAATCAGTTCCTAATTCAATATCATTAGCAACAACTTCGTCTAAAGGTAAAAGTGGATGTCGAGCCTTTAACATTCGAATAACACCATCTTGATTCACTTCTGGCTTTGTTCCTTTGATTTGCTTTGCATATTTAGCCTTTGTAAACATAAAATCCATGTCTGCTAAGCAATTGACATTTTGTAAAATGTCATCACCCTGCTCAGCAACTTCCTGTGATAAAAGCGTTAAAATTCGATCGATTTCTACTTTTTCTTTTACCTTAGCCTGCTGCAGAACATTATTCAATTCTACGATAGCTTGAGGCTCGATAAATAACGTCGCACCAGAGCTGGATTGATCATGAACAATCCCACCATACGAAGCTCGATATTCCTGCTTAACTGGTAAAACAAAACGGTCATTTCTTATCGTAATAATGGCATCTGATAACATTTTAGAAGCAGAAGACGAGCGGATCATTGATTCTAATTTATCTCTAACTCTTGCTTCATTTGTTCTTAATTGTTGACGGATTCCTTTTAAAGTGACACTAGCACTATCAAGTACATAACCATTATCATCAATACATTGGTTAATATTTCTCTCTAAGTCATGAAGAATAATAATCTGCTCTGCAAGTTGTGGCAAATGTGTTAATTCGATTTCTTCCTCTACCATTTTTTCAACAAAACGCTTCATCTGACGTCCTGCATATAAAGTTCCTGCAACCTCTATTAATTCCACCGAGCTTAACATACCGCCAATTTTCGCTCTTTTCACTGTTGACCTTACATCAACAAGTCCACCTAATGGTATGTTTCCCTTCAGCCTGAGCACCTTTGCAGCCTCATCTGTTTGCTCTTGGAGGGTGACAACATCCAGGTAATCACTTGAAGGAATAAGTGCCTTTGCCTTCTCTTTTCCAAGAGAAGAGGAAGCATGTTTTATTAGTTGTTCTTTTACTTTTTCAAACTCTAACACATGTAAAACTTTTTGCTGCAATGTGGTTTACCTCCTAATTAGAACAAACATGCCACTATTTTAGTAGGCATGACTTTTTACAAAAACAATGTATAAAGTGTTACTCACTATAATGTCTATTTAAAAATGATTTGAGTCTGTCAAGATCCCAAGTGTTAATAACATTTTCACTCTCAATCCAGCCTTTTTTAGCTGTTGATATACCTATTGTCATATCTTCTAGCATTTCCATATTATGCGCATCAGTATTAATCACAATTTTCACTCCAGCTTCTTGAGCTTTCCTTACATACTCTGAGTTTAAGTCCAAACGATGAGGATTTGCGTTTAATTCAAGCGCGGTATCAGTTTCTTTTGCAAGCTGTATTAGCAGATCAATATCCACATCATATCCCTTACGTTTACCAATAATTCTTCCGGTTGGATGTGCAATAATATCAACGTGATGATTTTCAAGAGCTGTTTTTAATCTTTTCATAATAACATCCTGTGATTGTGAAAAACTAGAGTGGATAGAAGCGATAACAATGTCCATTTCCTTTAATAGCTCATCATCATAATCTAATGTAGCATCAGGAAGTATATCCATTTCTACTCCAGCAAGGATTGTTATATCGTCATATTCTTCATTCAGAGCATCAATTTCCTTTCTTTGTGCTCTTAATCTTTCAGGTGTTAAACCATTTGCTACTTTTAAATATTGAGAATGATCAGTAATAGCAATATATTTGTAGCCCTTCTTACGACAAGCCTCTACCATTTCCCTAATCGTAAATGCACCATCACTCCAAGTTGAGTGCATATGAAGATCTCCCTTTATATCTTCTAATGAGATAAGCTGAGTTCGATGACCAAACGAATCTACCTCTGTTCCATCTTCTCGAATTTCAGGTGAAAAATGTGGGAGGTTAAAATACTGATAAAACTCTTCCTCAGTTTGAAACGTTTTGATTTCATTTGTTTCTATATTTTCTACACCATATTCACTTATTTTTTCGCCACGCTCTTTTGCAAGCTGCCTCATTCTTACATTATGATCCTTTGAGCCCGTAAAATGATGAAGGGTTGTAGCAAATTCTGCAGGCTTAACTAAACGAAAATCAACACTCACTTCATATTCATATTGCAATTGAACTGAAACTTTCGTATCTCCACTCGCGATAGTGTCTGACAATCTCGGTAAAGCTAAGAGTTGATCTCTTACCTTACCAGGTTCATTTGTAGAAATAATAAAGTCCAAATCTTTAATTGTTTCTCTCATACGACGCAGACTTCCCGCTCGTGAGTAACTTTCAATTCCTTCACACTCTTCAAGATACGCTTCAATTTCATCAGCTATTGGCAACATGAAAGACAATGGTAACCGTTCAGGACGATTGCCCATTTCCTCAATAGCCGCTACTATTTTTTCTTCTGACTTTTTCCCAAAGCCAGCTAATCCTTGGATTTTATTTTCTTCACAAGCCTGTTTTAAAGACTCAACACTATCTATATTAAGTTCTTTATATAGCTTGGCAATTTTTTTGCCACCTAATCCCGGAAGCTTTAATAATGGTAGCAACCCTTCTGGTACCTCTTTTTGCAATTGCTCCAAAACCTCTGATCTTTTTGTCTCAACGAATTCTTTAATCACGGCTGAAGTGCCTTTTCCAATTCCTGCTATCTTTGTAAAGTCATCAATAAGAGCCAAGCTTCGATCGTCCGATTCTAAAGCATTTGCTGCTTTTCTAAATGCTGATATTTTAAAAGGATTTTCTCCTTTTAATTCCATTAATACTGCTATATTTTCTAATAGTCGAATAACATCTTTTTTATGAATATCCATTTTTTTCACCTCTATATCTAACACTTCTCTAAAAATGATACAAATAATTAAAGAAAAAGTACAATTTTTACCCATTTCATAACATATCAAAAGAGACTGACTCAAACCAAGGGCAAGATCCTCTGGTCTCATAATTGCTGAGTGATGGAGGGATTACCCTTTTGAGTCAGTCTCTTTAGGACATATATTGAATCCAAAGCTCATTAACTTTATCTGAGAAGTAAGGAGTATGATTCACGATTAAGTTGGCTAATACTGATTGATCTAAAGCCGTTTGTATCTGTTCCATAGGAATTAAGGCAGCAATAAAAAGTAAGATAAATAAAACAAGGTATGATTCCAAAAAACCTAGTATAGAACCAGCCCACCTATTTAATTGCTTTAATATCGGTAACAGCGCAACAAAATCTAGCATTGTCCCGATAATTTGCATGACAATTTTCGTTCCTATAAATAAAATAACAAATGCTACAGCACGATAATAGGCACCTTCAAGATCCTCTCCATTTAACAATGAGAGAATAGCTGGCCCATCACTTGTAGCGGGATATGGTACCCACAGTTTCAATTTGGGTGCAAGATCATCAAAATACTGGTATGCTACTATGTATGCGATAATAAATCCTGTCAAATGAACAAATTGAAGGATAAAACCGCGTTTTAAGCCGACTAGTATCCCGAATAGTAGAATAATAAATAATACGAAATCTAGCATTTCTTAGCTTCAATCCTTTTCTATTAGTTGTTTCTCCAGTTTTTCATAATCTTCTTTTAATTTTAAATAATCATGAACAACATTGACTGCTGTTAAAACAGCTAATTTATTAATATCAAGAGAAGGGTTTTTACTATTAATCTCTCGCATTTTATCATCAACCATTGCAGCAACAGCTCGAATATGGCTTGTGCTTTCAGTCCCAATAATTGAAAATTGTTGACCATATATATCTACTGTTGTTTTAGACTTAGGGCGATTTGACAACGATAAATCCTCCATTTCCTGCAAATCCTAATTCTTATCATAACACGAAGCTTTATCATATGGGAAGAATATCGATAGCCATTACTTTTCTAAAAGAGTATATAAACGAAAGGATGTTTCATGTGGCCAACTCAGTCATTAAAGTAAATTCGACAACGATCACTCAAATGGAAAAACATTATGAAAACAATAGAACAGAGAAAACTCCCCAAGGTGCTGTTTTTTCAGCAAAAACCAATGGATGTACAATAACTGCGTACAAATCGGGTAAGGTTCTTTTTCAAGGAGCTTCAGCAGAAGTGGAAGCAGCCAAATGGGGGACGATTACACCTTCAGCTAAAAAGGGTCCGTCAGCAAGCAAAACGCCAACTGGTTTTCAGCCACCTTCCAATATTTCGAGTCTCTCTATTATCGGTTCAGATGAAGTTGGAACTGGAGACTTTTTTGGACCAATGACGGTAGTAGCAGCATACGTTAGAAAAGAGCAAATGCAGTTATTACAGGAGCTCGGTGTTAAAGATTCTAAAAACTTAAAAGATCCTCAAATCTGTGAGATTGCAAGGGACCTCATAAAAACGATACCTTATAGCTTGCTAATCCTTCATAACGAAAAATATAACGAGCTACAACAGCAAGGAATGTCACAGGGCAAAATGAAGGCTTTATTACATAATCAAGCAATAAACAAGCTACTAAGTAAGATTGATCCTGAAAAACCAGACGGACTTTTAATTGATCAGTTTGCAGAGCCAGCTGTGTATTTTAAGCATCTTCAAGGGAAAAAAGTGTATAAAGAAAATATCTATTTTTCAACAAAGGCGGAAGGTGTTCACCTAGCGGTTGCAGCTGCATCTATTATTGCGAGATACTCCTTTATTAAAGAATTCGAAAAGCTATCTGAAAAAGCGGGTGTTATCATCCCAAAAGGTGCAGGTGCACAGGTTGACGTTGCCGCTGCAAAAATCATTCAAAAGAAAGGTCCAGAATTTTTAGCTACTATTACAAAAAAACATTTTGCAAATACCGAGAAAGCAGCAAAGCTAGCTAGAAGGTGATGAACAATAAGGTTCTCAGAAACGAATAAGCGGGTTTATTTGTGATTTCGGGTAATTTATCGGCGATTCCTGAAGATTTGTCTTCGAATCTGGACCGTTTATCCTCGATTCTCAGAATTTATCTTCGATTCCGGACGGTTTATCTTCGATTCTGAGAATTTATCTTCGATTCCGGACCGTTTATCCTCGATTCTCAGAATTTATCTTCGATTACGGGCCGTTTATCTTCGATTCTCAGAATTTATCTTCGATTCCGGACCGTTTATCCTCGATTCTGAGAATTTATCTTCGATTCCGGACCGTTTATCTTCGATTCTCAGAATTCATCTTCTTTTAGACAATTTTCAACAAAAACCTACCCAATCACTAAGCCTATTCAAGTGAAGCACAAAAAACGAATCACCAAATCGGTGATTCGTTTTTATTTTACCCTCTTAATGTTGCTCCAGTTTTCTCTTCTACAGCTTTTAATACTTTTTCGTGCGCCTTTGATACGTCTTCATCTGTTAACGTACGTTCAGGATCGAAGTAACGTAATGAGAATGCCACTGATTTTTTCCCTTCTTCAAGACGATCGCCTTCATAAAGGTCAAAAACAGCCACATCTCTCAGCATTTTTCCTCCAGCTTCTTTAATTACCTTTTCAATATCACCAACAATAACATCTTTGTTTACAACAAGTGCAATGTCTCTAGTGATAGAAGGATAGCGCGGAATGACTTCAAAACGAGTTTCTTCTACATCTGCTGTTAAAAGATCAACTAATGAAAGTTCAAACACATATGTTTCTGTAAGATCTAGTTCCTTTTGAACAGTTGGATGCACTTGACCGACGAAACCAACAAGCTTTTCTCCAAGGAATATTTCGGCAGTACGTCCTGGATGCATGCCTTCTCGTTTAGATTGTTTATATTCAATCACATCTGATAAGCCTAATAAATCAACAAGACCATCAATTATTCCTTTTACAACATAAAAATCAACAGGCTTTTTCTCACCCTGCCATGAGTGTGAGTGCCATAGGCCAGTAACAGCTCCTGATAAACGTTCTTTTTCAAGCGGCTGAACATCTTTTCCTTGTGAAAGGAATACTGATCCAATTTCATATAGTGCCACTTGATCAATTTGTCGAGCCAAATTGTATCGTAACGCATCTAAAAGATGTGGAAGAAGACTTAGACGTAATACGCTTCTTTCCTCACTCATTGGTAGAGCAAGCTTAGTTAGTTCAGATGCTTCAAGAGCATATTTAGGTGCCTTTTCTTCACTAGTTAGTGAATAAGTAATGGCTTGATATAATCCTGTACCCTCTAGATAACGGCGAACTTTGCGACGTTTTTCCTGGTAATCAGTTAATTTACCTGGAATCGCTTGACCAACAGGTAATGTTGTTGGGATATTATCATAACCATAAAGTCTTGCTACTTCTTCTACTAGATCTTCTTCAATTGTTAGATCACCACGACGAGTAGGTACAGTTACAATGATTGTAGAGTTATCTAGTTCCACCCCAAATTGAAGTCGTTCAAAAATACTCTTCATTTCTTCCGCTGAAATGTTCATACCAAGCACTCTGTTTACTTTTTCAACTGTTGTTTTTACAACAGCAGGTTCAAAAGTTGTAGATCTAACCTCTACTGCTCCTTCTAGCACTTCTCCACCAGCATATAAAGAAATTAATTGTGCCGCACGCTCCGCAGCTGCAGGAACACGATTAGGGTCAACTCCTTTTTCATATCGTGCACTTGCTTCACTTCTTAATCCATGATCTCTTGAAGCTGTGCGAATACGTTGGCCATTAAACAAAGCAGACTCTAAAAGAATTGTTTTTGTATCAGATTGTACTTCTGAATTCGCTCCACCCATTACTCCAGCTAATGCAACAGGCTCTGTACCATTTGTGATCACTAAATGTTCTGAAGTTAGTGTTCGTTCTTGATCATCAAGTGTAACAATTTTCTCTCCGTCTTTTGCACGACGAACCAAGATTTCCTTAGATCCTAAACGGTCATAGTCAAAAGCATGAAGAGGCTGGCCGTATTCTAATAGTACGAAGTTTGTAATATCAACTACATTATTATGAGGGCGAATTCCAGCTGCCATTAAACGTGATTGCATCCATAACGGAGAAGGAGCAATCGTGACATTTTTCATTACTTTTGCGATATATAAAGGATTATCGTCAGTTGCTTCTACATTGACTTGAACATAATTTGAAGCTGTCTCTGATGAGCTTTCATAAGAAATTTCCGGATACTTCACTTCACGATTTAATATCGCTGCAACTTCGTGTGCTACCCCTAACATGCTAAGGGCATCAGCACGATTTGGTGTTAATCCTAACTCAAGTACAGCATCATCAAGGTTTAATTGTTCTAAAGCATCTTTTCCAACTTCTGCATCATTAGGGAAAACAAAAATCCCTTCAGAATATTCCTTCGCTACGAGCTTGCTTTCGATCCCTAGCTCTTGTAATGAACAAATCATTCCGTTTGACGCTTCTCCACGAAGCTTGGCTTTTTTGATTTTAAAGTTACCAGGTAAAACAGCACCTACTGTTGCAACTGCAACCTTTTGTCCTTTATCAACATTTTTAGCTCCACAAATGATTTGGACAACTTCACCGTTTGCTAAATCCACTTGACATTTATTTAGTTTATCCGCATCAGGATGTTGTTCTTTTTCTACGACATGACCAACAACAACACCCTTCATGCCTTCATTTAAAACCTCTACACCTTCAACCTCAATACCACTGCGTGTGATTTTTTCTGCTAATTCATCTGGTGTAATGCCCGATAAATCAACATAATCTGCTAACCATTTATATGAAACATACATGTTTTAAGCCTCCTATTTACGCTCGTTTAAATTGTTTTAAGAATCGTACATCATCTGTATAGAAATGACGGATATCATCGATACCGTACTTTAACATGGCGATACGTTCTCCACCGATCCCGAATGCAAAGCCAGTATATTTTTCAGGATCAAAGCCAGCCATCTTTAATACATTCGGATGTACCATTCCAGCTCCTAGCATTTCAATCCATCCTGTTTTCTTACAAACGTTACAGCCTTTTCCTCCACATAAGAAACAAGATACATCTACTTCAACAGATGGCTCTGTAAATGGGAAAAAGCTAGGGCGCAGACGTATTTCACGCTCTTCACCAAACATTTTCTTCGCAAACACTTCAAGTGTACCTTTTAAATCACTCATACTAATGTTTTCATCAATAACAAGTCCTTCAATTTGTGTAAATTGATGAGAGTGTGTAGCATCATCGTTATCACGTCGAAACACTTTACCTGGACAAATAATTTTAACTGGTCCCTTGCCCTCATGCTTTTGCATTGTTCTTGCTTGAACCGGTGAGGTATGTGTACGTAAAAGAAGTTCTTCTGTTATATAGAAAGAATCCTGCATATCACGAGCTGGATGACCTTTTGGCAGGTTTAGAGCTTCAAAGTTATAATAATCAGTTTCAACCTCTGGACCCTCGGCAATTTGATAGCCCATTCCAAGGAAAAGATCTTCAATCTCTTCAATAACAGCAGTGATTGGGTGATGATTTCCGACTCTTACAGGACGACCTGGTAACGTCACATCAATCGTCTCTGTTGCTAGCTTTTGCTCAACAGCAAGCTGTTCTAAATGCTCCTGCTTACTAGAAATAGACGTAGCAATTGCTTCTCTTACTTCATTTGCTAACGCCCCCATTACTGGACGTTCTTCAGCTGAAAGCTTACCCATTCCACGTAACACTTCTGTAATTGGACCTTTTTTCCCTAAATAAGCGACACGAATGTCATTTAAAGCTTTTAAATCCTGCGCTTGTTCTACTTTTTCAAGCGCTTCTTGTTGAAGCTGTTTTAATTGCTCCTGCATGTTGTTTCCTCCTTTATTTAAAAAGCGTATTAGCAGCTTTTTTTGCAAAATAAAAAACTCGCCCCATAAAAGGGACGAGTTGAATTCGCGTTACCACCCTTGTTAGTCATACTCCTATATCTAAGTACAACTCACTTCATTTCCATAACGGTAAAAACCGGAACACCTTTACGTTTTAGAGGTCGGATGTGGGGGTCAGTTAAAAACAAAACCTTCACTACCTACCGAAACCCTTGAACGGTCCTAGTGTCAACTCGAGAGATGAATTCATTTACTTCAATCTAAAAAATGCTTTCAGTCGAGGCATTTTCTCCCTGGGTAGACGAACTGTAAAGTACTAGTCTCTGTCATCGTTTTTTAAGCTTATGTAATTTCTATCTTATTATAATCAAACTCTTTTGTTACCGCAACCTGCCTAGCCACGTAAATGATAAAGTAATATTCCTGTTGCAATGGCCACGTTCAACGATTCTGCCCCTCCATATATAGGTATATACAGATTTTTAGATGTTTTTTGTAATAATTTATCGTTTACTCCACTACCTTCATTACCAACTATCAGACAGAATTTCTCTGCCGGAGCAACTTCTTTATAACTTTGCCCATTTTGCAACGAAGTACCATAAGTAGGAATTTCCTTTTCCGTGTAAACATCGATCCATTCTTCTAAATTACCTTTTGCAATTGGAAGATGAAAGAGTGAACCTTGACTTGAACGGATAACCTTTGAATTATAATGATCAACAGTTCCTTCACCTAATATTATCCCATCAACTCCTGCCGCGTCAGCAGTACGTATGATTGTACCTAAGTTTCCTGGATCTTGAACACTGTCTATTAATAAAATTTTATTCCATGATTGTGGAGAGTGCTCTCGTTGGAATTCACATATAGCAGCTAGTCCTTGTGGTGCTTCTGTATCACTTATTGCTTTCATAACATCCTTTGTAACAAGTGTTATGTTTAAATTATCGACATTTAAATGAGGTGGAAGCGACATATCTTCCGAAACAATTAATAACCTAATCATTTCTTTGGTTTTTAAAGCCTCTTCAACTAGATGTAGCCCTTCAATCAGAAATGTACCGGTTGCCTCACGTTCTTTTTTTGTATGTAATTTTTTCCATTGCTTTACTCTTGGATTTTTGACTGATTCTATTCGATCCACTTTCATACTCCTTTTATAACAATTCCATTTTCTCTTTCCAATCATACATAATTCTAACCTAATTAACAAATTCTAAAATTAAATGCGGAGAAGCCTTGATACTTTACATAAGTTTTACTCATCAAGGAACGAAGCTAGAAATAATTAAAGCTAAAAAGAAGGAGTGTGCTACATTGAATTTAAATCTACGCCATGCAGTTATCTCAAATGTTTCAGGAAATTCGCAAGATCAATTACAAGACACGATTGTTGATGCTATACAAAGCGGTGAAGAAAAAATGCTACCAGGCTTAGGTGTTCTTTTCGAAGTGATTTGGCAAAATGCTAATAATGAAGATAAAAAAGAAATGTTAACAATGTTAGAGCAAGGTCTAAACAAGAACGTTCAATAAAAAAATGCTGGGGAGATCTCCCCAGCATTTCTTATTTTTAATCAAATGTAATTTTGTTTACTGTGTCACGATCTAATTTCTTTACAACTTCAGTAATTAATTTCACGGCATTTTCATAGTCATCACGATGAAGCATTGCTGCATGTGAGTGAATGTAGCGAGTAGCGATTGTAATAGATAACGCAGGTACCCCGTTTGCCGAGATATGAATCGCACCTGAATCAGTACCGCCACCGGCAATCGCATCAAATTGATATGGAATACTCAATTCATCGGCTGTATCTGTTACTAAATCACGCAAGCCTTTATGAGATACCATTGAAGCATCATAAAGAATAATTTGTGGACCTTCACCCATTTTACTTGCCGCTTCCTTATCTGATATACCCGGAGTATCTCCAGCAATACCTACGTCAACACCGAAAGCAATATCAGGCTCAATCATGTTAGCAGAAGTTCTTGCTCCACGTAAACCAACCTCTTCTTGAACAGTCCCAACACCATATACTACGTTTGGATGATCCGTTCCTTTTAAATTCTTCAATACATCGATTGCAATCGCACAGCCAATTCGGTTGTCCCAAGCTTTCGCAAGAAGAAACTTCTCGTTTTTCATCACTGTAAATTCAAAATAAGGAACAACCTGGTCACCTGGTTTCACACCAAATTCTAAAGCTTCCTCACGACTTGTTGCACCAATATCAATAAACATATCTTTAATCTCGACCGGTTTTTTACGAGCCTCAGGAGGTAGGATATGTGGAGGCTTAGAGCCGATAATTCCAGTTACATCACCTTTACTTGTCACAATCGTCACACGTTGTGCAAGCATTACCTGTGACCACCATCCACCAACTGTTTGGAAACGAAGAAAGCCTTTGTCATCAATCTGAGTCACCATAAAGCCTACTTCATCTAAGTGGCCCGCAATCATAATCTTAGGGCCGTTTTCTTGTCCAACCTTTCTAGCAATTAAGCTTCCTAAATGATCTGTTGTCACTTCATCTGAATATTGAGTTATGTATTTTTTCATCACATCACGAACTTCACGCTCGTTTCCAGGTATGCCTTTTGCATCTGTTAAATCTTTTAGCATTGTTAATGTTTCATCTAGCTTTGTCATTATGTTGCCTCCTTCAATTAACAATCAAATTCATTATACAACAAGTATTTAGTCGAAAGAAAATAACACGGTTTAGTAACCTTGCTCCTGTCTTTGATGATTCACTTCATTTTTTGAAATATATGCTTCTTCCACTTGTTTTGATGAAAAACCTAACAATTTTCCAAGCAGCAAATATTCCTCAAACATGTCTTTATAGGTTGAGGGAGATTGATCTTTTTTAAAATCTTGTATTGTTTCATATACCTTTAAAAATTGTTCAGTTATGGTTGTTGAATCCGCTTGTACCTCTTTTAAGTCCATTAACGTATTTGCTTTAATCTCTAATCCCAATGACAGGATAAAATGGATCCCATCTACATATTCTTCTAATATAACGGAAGTTGATGCAGGTGGCTTTAAACTCCAAAATTTAAAGCATCTTGTTTCATTAGCTAGCTCTCCGACTTCAACTAATAATGCTAAAACCTTTCGCTCAATTAAATTTTCACTTTGTAGTTGATGCTGAGCTTCTATTTTGCTGTCTAATTCTTGCTGCATGTTAAATAATATTGAAAAGTTCATGAACTTATCCCCCATAAAATAATTACTTCAAAAAAATTATAACAAATTGAGAGAAACTTGGAACCTTTTCTCCCTTTATTCGTATATAAGGAAAATTACCCTGAGGAGGGGTTAGCAAATGATTGTGATAATTTTACGATTACTTTTAATCATTATCATCCTATTTCTGCTTTATTCAGGTTTTAAATATTTATTTAACCCGAAACGAAAGCTTGAATTAGCTCATGAGCAAAAGCAATTTTATTTTTTAGATGATAAAGAAAATGTAAGAAAAAACTTCCTTCTCACCTATAAAGGAGCATTATTTGAAGGAGAAAAATATCTAGGAACAACAACTAACGCTTTTGAGGTCGTGTCAGTCTTTATATGGACCAAATCAACTAGCAGCTTACAAGGGCTAACATTGGATGATTTTACTTATATTGAGGAAGAAGTAAAAAAACGTTATCCATTTTCTAAGGTTGATTGGAAAAGCCCTATTAAGGAACTGTTAATTAAGAAACGTGAAAGTTGATCCAAATACAAAAAAGCTTGAGAGGACTTTTCTCAAGCTTTTATGCTTTTTCCTTCACAAAAAAATCGCTCCATTTAATAAAGGCCTGTTTTTCTCTAAAAAAATAAATCATTGCTAGTAACATCATAACAATGCCAACGATTAATAATGGTGATAGGGTTTGAATGGAAGCACCTAAACAAGTAAAACAAAGAGTTGACGGTATATGTGTTAAAAACGATACCTTCGTATAACGACGAAATGTTTTTGTTCGGTCTAAAATACACAAAGAAATCAGAGAAAAGTTTACAAAAGGAATAATTCTTAAAATGATAATTTGCATAATTGATAAGTTTGTATAAGCTCCCAACCATTTCTCTTTCATCTTAACAAATCGATTAATAAAAATCGGAAAGAGTTTGGAGAAAAAATAAAATGTAATACTAGCACATGTTAGTCCAATGACAGAATAGACCGATCCAAAAAGTGTACCAAATAAGATCCCACCTGCTAAACATACTACCGCTACAGGAACAAGAAGAAACTGCCTAATAATATGAAACAATATAAAGACCAAGGGCGCAAAAAATCCAGTTGTTTCAATAGCTGTTAATACAGTGGAGGTTGCGAGTTGAATCTTCATCACCACTTTCATGTTTGCCATTCTAGAGAGTTTGTAGTGTTTGTTTCCATTTTACGAGAAGGTTTATGAGTTTATGCTAATTGTACAGATAAATAAACAAAAAGACCGATATGTACCAAGGTTAAAATGGGCAGCCCATATTTAAATGAAGAATGCTTTGTTTTATGTCGGAAATTCCTCATAGCTAAATAGCTACCTAACGCCCCTCCAATAGCAGCAACAAGCCAAAGCGTTGACTCCTTTATTCTCCATTCTCCTTTTTTAGCTCGATTTTTATCCATGCCCATTATCGTAAAACCAATAAGATTTATTATTAAATAAAAACCAATTAGATAGGTCATGTTTTTCTCCTTTATTTTCATATACTTATTCTTTATTCAGAGTATCCGATTCTATGAAAAAAGAGCTAACTCATTTAAGAGTCAGCTCTTTCCCGTACAATTATTTGTTAAGCTGTGCTTTAGCAGCGTCTGCTAATTGAGCAAATGCTTTTTCATCAACAACAGCTAAGTCAGCAAGCATTTTGCGGTTAACTTCGATACCAGCAAGCTTTAATCCGTGCATTAAACGGCTGTAAGAAAGACCATTTACACGAGCAGCTGCATTGATACGAGTGATCCATAACTTACGGAAATCACGTTTCTTTTGACGACGATCACGGTAAGCATACATCCATGATTTCATTACTTGTTGGTTTGCAACTTTGTATAATCTATGTTTAGAACCGAAATAACCTTTAGCTAATTTTAATACTTTTTTACGACGTTTACGTGAAACGATACCGCCTTTTACTCTTGGCATGTAAATTCCCTCCTATATTACGATGGTCCGATTATTTAAGATTGTCTAATAAATGACGAATACGTTTGAAATCGCCTTTGCTTACTACAGTTGATTTACGTAATTTACGTTTAGCTTTTGTAGATTTGTTAGCGAATAAGTGACTTGTGTAAGCATGTGAACGTTTAAGTTTACCAGAGCCTGTTTTCTTGAAACGCTTAGCAGCTCCACGGTGAGTTTTCATTTTTGGCATAAGGTATTCCTCCTTAAGGGATTATTGCTTTTCATTTTTCGGTGCTAAAACTAAGAACATGCTACGACCATCCATTTTTGGATGTGATTCAATCGTACTTAAATCAGCACATTCTGCAGAGAAACGATCAAGCACCTTTTGACCGATTCCTTTATGAGTAATTGCACGGCCTTTGAAGCGGATAGAAGCTTTTACTTTATCGCCTTTTTCAAGGAATTTACGTGCATTTCGAAGCTTTGTGTTAAAGTCATGCTCATCAATTGTTGGGCTCAGGCGAACCTCTTTAAGATTGATAATCTTTTGATTTTTACGTGCTTCTTTTTCTTTCTTTTGCTGTTCAAAACGAAATTTACCGTAATCCATGATGCGGCATACAGGAGGCTTCGCATTAGGAGCTACTAAAACTAAATCTAGATTAGCTCTTGTTGCAATTTCTAAAGCCTCTTGGCGAGATTTAATTCCAAGCTGATCTCCGTTGGCACCGATTAGACGAACCTCACGTGCGCGAATTCCGTCATTTACCATCATATCTTTGCTAATAATTAGCCACCTCCAAGGTTTTTTAAAAACTGAATAGTGATTTTTAAATCCGATTTTGTAGGTCACGGTTCTTTTATTTTTCAGGAAAAATAAAAAAGCGTGGACGCAAAACACCCACACTACGATTGTTATCATCTATCATCGCAACCTGCCAACTACAAACGGATGTGTCAATCAGGTGAGAAGCGGGTGCTTCTACTTGTATATATAAAAGACTATTCAATTACCTTGAAAATTATAACACCATTACTAGTTTGTTGCAAGTAAGTATTGTATGTTTTAACAACGTTTTAACAACATATGTTATTCTAACAGAACGATTTCATTCATGCAATACCTTTTTTAATTAGTTAATGTATGAAAAAACAGTAGAGTTATATGCCTCTACTGTTTTTTTACATTATGATCTTTTTACTTCTTGCTTAATCTGTTCTAAGAATTGTTCGAATGGCACAGTTTCTGATTTTTGTTCACCATATTTACGAACGTTAACAGCTTTCTCAGTAATCTCATTATCTCCAATTACAAGCATATACGGTATTTTTTGGATTTGAGATTCACGGATTTTATATCCTAACTTCTCATCACGAGCGTCTAGCTCTACACGAAGTCCAGCTTCTTGTAGTTGCTCTTGAACTTGCTTAGCATAGTCAAGATGAACGGCTGGTGATACTGGAATGACTTGAACCTGAACAGGTGCAAGCCATGTTGGGAATGCTCCTTTGTATTCTTCAATTAAGAATGCAACAAAACGCTCCATTGTTGAAACAACACCACGGTGAATAACAACAGGTCGATGTTGTTTTCCATCTTCACCAACGTATGTTAAATCAAAACGCTCAGGAAGTAAGAAGTCTAATTGAACAGTTGAAAGAGTTTCATCTTTGCCTAGAGCTGTTCTTACTTGTACATCAAGCTTCGGACCATAGAATGCCGCTTCTCCCTCTGCTTCATAATAATCATGACCTAATTCATCCATTGCATCTTTTAACATGCCTTGTGCTTTTTCCCACATGTTATCATCGTCAAAGTACTTTTCTTTATCTTCCGGATCACGATAAGATAATCGGAATGAATATTTTTCAATTCCAAAGTCTTTGTAAACAGCTTCAACTAAACGTACAACACGAATAAATTCATCTTTAATTTGATCAGGTCGTACAAAGATATGAGCATCATTCAACGTCATTCCACGAACACGCTGTAAACCAGTTAGTGCTCCTGACATTTCATAACGATGCATTAATCCAAGCTCAGCAATACGAATTGGTAGTTCGCGGTAGCTGTGAATGTCATTTTTATAAATCATCATATGGTGTGGACAGTTCATTGGGCGAAGAACTAAATCTTCATTATCCATCTCCATTTTAGGGAACATGTCCTCTTGGTAGTGCTCCCAGTGTCCAGATGTCTTGTAAAGCTCAACACTCCCTAAAGCAGGTGTATACACGTGCTGGTAGCCTAAGCGCTCTTCTTTATCAACAATGTAGCGCTCAACAATACGACGAATTGTTGCACCTTTTGGTAACCATAGCGGTAAACCTTGTCCAACTTTTTGAGAAGAAGTAAATAATCCAAGCTCTTTTCCTAATTTACGGTGGTCACGCTCTTTAGCTTCCTCTAATAATCGAAGATGTTCATCTAAGTCAGCTTTTTTAAAGAAAGCTGTTCCATAGATTCGTTGTAACATTTTGTTATTACTGTCCCCACGCCAGTAAGCTCCTGCAACACTTAATAATTTAAATTCTTTAATTTTACCCGTTGAAGGAAGGTGTATTCCACGACATAGGTCAAAAAATTCACCTTGCTCGTAAAATGAAACTGCCTCTCCTTCAGGAATTGCTTCAAGTAACTCAAGCTTTAATGGATCTTGAATTTCTTCATAACGGCGTTTCGCTTCCTCACGGCTTACTTCTACACGTACAATGTCAAGGTTCTCATTTACAATCTTTTTCATTTCCTTTTCAATTGCCGGTAGATCCTCAGGAGTAATAGCTTGCTCCATATCAATGTCATAATAAAAACCATTTTCAATAACTGGTCCAATTCCCAGCTTTACTGACTGATCTTTATACAAACGCTTAATAGCCTGAGCCATTAAATGGGCAGTCGAGTGTCTCATAATCTCTAATGCTTCAGCACTATCTTGTGTAACAATTTCAATTGCACCATCTTCTTCAATTGGTGTACGTAAGTCGACCAATTGACCATCAATTTTCCCTGCAAGTGACTTCTTTTTTAAACCAGGGCTAATGGATGCCGCAATGTCTTCTGTTGTGGTACCTTTTGCAAACTCCTTTACAGCTCCGTCTGGAAACGCAATTTTTATAACGTCTGACATCCTTGTTCACCTCATATAATGTTATAATTTCTTTAAAATAGGCCGGTTAAAATTGCCTTAAAAATAAATAAAACCCGTCCCTAAAAAGGGACGAGTTAGATAACTTATCAATGGACCGTGGTTCCACCCTTGTTCCCAATATCTATCTAAAAACATACATAACAAATAGACATGGCTTAAACTCGATAACGGGAGACCGTCAGCTATTAATTAGATGCACACAGCATCCTTTCACAACTGAAGTTTAAAGGTGGTAAGTTCGTTAATCGTATTAGGAAGGTTTCAGCAATTCCTTCCCTCTCTGGGAACCGTAAAAACAAACTCGTGTCCTTATCATTACAGATAATTTTTCAATTACCTCGTATTATAAAATGTTTCATCTTTAAAATCAAGAAAGGATTTCAATTAAACATATGTAGAGAACCTTAAAAATTTTCCAGTGGATATATTGTCACCCGTTCCTCAAAGATATTTTGAATGGTCTGAACCATACCTTCAAATGAGTTATTTGTATAAAGCAAAAGCCAATCCGGTGCAATTGATACAAGTGGTGCCAACAATTGCTTATCAATATACATCGGATGTTGATAAACGAAATCTTTATCAATAAATTTATTTAGTTGATTTTCAGTCATTAATTGTTTGTCCTCGTCATAAACCAAACATTCTTGATCAAATACAATTTGAAGCTTAGATAGTTTACTTTCTTTTTTTGCCAAGTAATCTCTTAAACTTTGAACAAAACTCTGATATTCTTGTTCCATTTTATATTCTTCAATCGCAATTTCTACATATTCTCTTAAACTATCTATATATTTGTGAAGACGAAATTTTTGAAAAGATGAAAATGAAAAATATAAGTCAGGACGAAGAAATTGTTCAAGTGCATCACTAATCATTTGCTCTCTGGAAGATATTTCCTGAACCCTTGGAATTTCTTCCCTTTGGCCTTCCATAATAGACTGTGCAATATGTATAATCTGTTGCTGTTCCTCTTCCTCACTAAAATAGTAATTTTCTTTTATCATTTTTAACATAATAAGATGCTCTTTATGGTTGATAATAAATTGAATTAAACCTGGTATAACTAGTTGTTTTACTGTAATATCCCATGATTTTGGATGGAGTTTTATGGACTGATTATTAACTAATTGAAGTTCTGAATGAAATTTATCGTGAATCGAGTGAAAGATCGAATAGATTGCTCTTGCCTCTTTCGGAGACCCAAATAATATCTCGAGCATGTTTGTCCCCCCTATTTGCAGCACCTCGATTCATATATATGGGGGGAACATACATTTTAGAAGTAAAGAATTGGTTCGATAATATAAAAGAAAAGAGATTGATGTATCTCAATCTCTTTTCTACCTCCACTCAGCCTCTGCGATTTCGACCGACCAGTTCTACTGGAATTGTCATATGTTTGATTCGTTCCATAATTCTTGCAGCTTTAACAGGTTCTTCTTCTCCACGTTGAGAATATGCAAGGTGATGCTGAAGTTCTTTAAGACCAAAGTTTGATGAGATAAAAGTAGGAAGGTTTTCAAGCATACGATATTGTAAGATTGTTCCTAATATCTCATCTCTCATCCAGCTTGATACTGATTCAGCTCCTAAATCATCGAGCATAAGAACAGGAATTTTCTTAACAGCATCAAGCTTTTCATCCAATGATGAATTTTGAAACGATCCTTTTAGCTCTCTCATAAATTCCGGAACATAAACAAGCATAGACGATACTTTATGTGAAGCTAGTTCATTTGCAATTGCACCTAAAATATAGGTCTTACCGACTCCAAAAGATCCATATAAATATAAACCTTTTGTACGTTGCCCACTGTTATATGCTTCCACAAAATCTTGAGCCATCCCGATCACTTTCAATCTGCTTGTTTCCTCTACATCCACATCAATTTTATCAAATTGAGCCTCGAGGATATCCTTTGGAATATACATGCTTTTAATAAGAGCCTCGTGTTTCTTACGTTCATCAGTTGCTTCCTTTGTTGGGCATTTTGTATATTGAAGGTCAATAATACGCCCCTGAATTACTAAGTGTGGATGATAGCCTTCTAAAATATTTTTACACTGTGATAATGAAGGACAGTTTTTGCAATTTTTGCTTTGATTGACAAATTCATAAAGCTTAACCAAGCTTCTATTAATCATACCCTCTTCTATTTCAGTCGAATGTTTCGTTATAAAAGCTTGTACATCGGGATTGTTTAATACTTCTTTTTTCAAATCATTATAGCGATCATTAAAGTCTGATCTATTTGTTAATTTTTTAAAGGAATTGCTTAAATGTTCCATTTATTCCCCCTCCTCTCATTATGTCTCGTTATTTTTATTATCCTTATATTTTCTTATCCGATCAAATAATTTCTTTTTCTCTAACTCAAATTGTTCAAGATCCACGCTTGATGTTTTATCGTCATCTTTTTCTTGCTGTTTTAATTCTTGCTGATCTTTATGATCATTCGTTGTTTCTTCACTTAACCATGCTGGTAGCATTTCTTTACGAATTGGTGCTTTCTTATTATTCTCCGTTTTCTTCTTTGTTGTCTTTTCTTCTGCCCATTGTTGATATTGACGGTGCTCTTGTTTAGCTAAGTCCATTGCATCTTTTACAGTTTTCACTTGTTTCCTTGTCCAATGACTCGCAATTTTTTGAACATAAGCCCTCGTAAGCTTCATATCCGTCTTTAACATAACATAATAAATTAATACATTCACAACTCCAGGCTCGAGTCTTTGTTGAAGCATCACTTCTTCAATAATTTGCAAATCACCAACAGAAGGGGTAACTCCACCTGACACATCCATCAAAAATTGTTTTGGCGATATTCTTTCTAGTTGAAAGATTAGCTCTTCTTCCTTTGTTAATTGTTTCTGATCTTGCTTCCCTCGTAATAATGGTGGCTGTACTTTATCTACTAAACCAGGTAATTCGTCTCCATGCTGAAATTGATACCAATCACGTGCAGATTTTCTAAGCAATTCAATATCAATGTTTTCGTCCTGATCAATACTTGCCATCACAACATTTTTCATATCAATAGCATTAATGCCGTACAGGTAAGAGAGCTTCTTTATTACATCCTTCACTATGGATGTTATAGATTTATGTGGGATGAGAGCATCAGAAAGTCCTGCTAAGAATAAATCAAAATCAAAAGCAGAATCAGAAATCTCTAATTTAGATCTACTTTCTGTACTAACAAACTCTCGATTTTTTTCTAGTGACAAATCATTTATCGTTTCTTCATTCATTCTTCCAGCCATTTCAGCGGAACGAACAGAGTCAAAAACATCATTAAAAGACTTGGTAATGTCCTTCATGCCTTCACTTTTTTGTTCATCTGAGAAAAAATGTTTTAACTGCAAAAATTTATTTTTGCCTACCCGATTATAAAGATAAACATTTAATACCCCGTCTTGAAAAAACTCTGCCGGTCTTACTGGTGCTTGTAGCTCGTATACATACTTCTTAACACCGTCTTCTTCGGTTACAAACGTTTTTAATAGACCAAGACCTTCTAATTTAAGACGTTCTTGATAAATGTCACGCAAGTTACTTTGCATAATCGTCATTAAACTATGATGCGTTGTTTCTTCGCTCCACATGCGATTCTGCTCCAACTCTCCCCAAAGAGTCATAAATAAACTGAAACATTTTGACCCAATCAATGGTTGATAAAGCAATGTTATTATTTTTCTATCCATGTCTTGTAGAATTGAGTTGCTCTTTACTGAATAACGGTCAATAGCAAGCAATTCCTTCCAATGCTGTTCCATCCCCTTCAACCTTTCATTACAATATATTAAACGCGAAAAAGTTCCTTCACTGAAAAAAGAGCTTGAGAGAACACCTCTTCAAAAGCTCTTTCGATTCTATCTTACTTTCTTAATTAAATCGGTTAACTCTTCAATAAACACATTAATATCTTTAAACTGGCGATAAACAGATGCAAACCTTACATAAGCAACTTCATCAATTCTCGCAAGCCTGTCCATGACCATTTCACCTACAAATTCACTGTTAACTTCAGAGACGCCTTGATTTCTCAGTTCCTTCTCAATATCATGAACTACGTCCTCAAGCTTTTGTAGGGGAACCGGTCTTTTTTCACACGCTTTAATAAGACCTCTTAAAATTTTCTCCCGGCTAAACTCTTCTCTAGTCCCTTCCTTTTTCACGACAATTAATGGAAATTCCTCAACCTTTTCAAATGTAGTAAATCGATATTGACATTCTTCACATTCACGTCGGCGTCGAATTGATTTTCCTTCATCTACAGGTCGTGAGTCTAACACTCTTGTCCCATTATGTTGACACGAAGGACATTTCATATGACCAGCTCCAATCAAACGTCAAAATTTTAAGTTGTTGACATTTCATCACTCTATTTTACATTTATTTCTTAGTTTTCCCAGTTCCAACAAACGATTCTTTTTGGTCGAGCTTTTTGTAAAGTTCAGTAATTAATTTCTTACTGTATCCAAAATCTGTCGGGAGGACAGTTGTCGTGGTTGCTGTAAAATCAACTGCTGTCTCAAAAGGACGCACAGAAATAACCGTTACAATAAGAAAAGCTTTTCTAGGACGATCAACGTTTACGCTCATTTCTCCACGTTCTTCTGAAACAGATGTAACAGTCATTCCTGGTGTTTGTTCAATTAATTCTTTTACAGATTGTAATGCTTTTTTATTTGTGGTTTTATAATAATGACTTTTTAAATCTGGATTATGGTGATTTTCCCGTGTTTCTTGATGGGTACTAAAAATATCTTTTAATTTATTCACAAAACTCATTGTCATATTCCCCTTTTTTCTTATTAATTTTCACTTTATGTATCGAAATTTATTCTACTACTATCATACTGAAATTTGTCGATAATAAAAAGAGGTGCAGATCAATTAATCCGCACCTCTTTACGTTTTAAAGAGCTTTTGCTTGAGCTTGCTTTACTTGTACCGGTCCCATACCTCTAGGGATCTCAATGTTTTCACGAGTTTGTGCTCCTAAAGATTCTGCAATATGATCTGCAGCAATGTTCGGATTTAAGTCACCGCAAGTGTAAACATCGATACTAGCATAACCATGCTCTGGAAAGCTGTGAATTGTCAAATGTGATTCAGAGATAATAACCACACCACTTACTCCTTGAGGAGCAAATTTGTGAAAAGCAACCTCTCTAATTTCCGCGCCTGATTTTAATGCTGCATTTACAAATGTTTTTTCAATGTAATCCATGTCATTTAACTTATCAAAATCGCAACCCCATAATTCAGAGATTACGTGTCTACCCATTGTTTCCATATTCATGGATCCCCCTTTAACTATTTTTTATACATGAATTCTTCGCTTAATGGTATGTGTAACTACCACGGGGGAAAGTTAGTCCAGAGAGGTCCTAACCCTTTAAGTAGCCGTAACACCTTGGCTTTGATAAGAAGTTCACGAAAAATAGTATACTTTGTTTGTATTTGTTTTGCAACACACTTTTTGAAAAAAATTAGTTAAAGGGTTAATCAAACATGCGGTCATACATTTATTACTTTAACCGTCGGGAACTTTATTATCCAAAAAACTTTTTTAAACCTCTAATAAATGAGTCATACTATTTGCTACTAATTTTGTTAAATCGGCAACACGGCATGAATAACCCCATTCATTGTCATACCAGGCTAAAACTTTTATTTTATGATTTTCCATTACCATTGTTGATAAACCGTCAATGATGGCTGAATGTGGATTTGTATTGAAGTCAATTGATACTAACGGCTCAGTCGTGAAGTCTAGAATTCCTTTTAAAGAGCCTCTTGAAGCAAATTGGAATGCTCGATTAACTTCCTCTATAGTTACTGGTTTTTCTACATCAACTACAAGGTCAACTAATGAAACATTTGGTGTTGGGACTCGTAAAGCCATACCATGTAACTTGCCTTTCATGTTTGGGAGAACGAGCTCTAGTGCCTTTGCTGCACCTGTTGTTGTCGGGATAATGGATTGCCCACAAGCTCTAGCCCTTCTCAAATCCTTATGCGGGTTATCAATGTTTTTCTGGTCATTTGTATAAGCATGTACGGTTGTCATTAAACCATTTTTTATATGGAAAGATTCATCTATCACCTTAATGACCGGAGCAAGACAATTTGTTGTACACGAGGCATTTGAAATAATTTCATGTTGATTTGCATCAAACTGATTTTCGTTAACTCCCATCACAATCGTAATATCTTCATTTTTACCAGGTGCAGTTAGGATAACCTTCTTTGCTCCAGCCTTAACATGGAGCATTGCCTTTTCCCTGCTATTAAACTTCCCTGTTGCCTCAATTACAATATCGATCCCTAAAACATCCCAAGGAAGCTTCTCAGGGTCACGTTCATTGATTAATAACACCTTTTGACCATTTACAAGTAAATGATCTTCATGTGCAATTACTTCTCCCTGAAATCTCCCGTGTGTTGTGTCATATTTTATTAAATGAGCAAGAGTATCAGCTGGATAACTTGCATTGATTGCTTTAATATTCATATCTTCCATCATTGCATACCTAAAAACCATTCTCCCAATTCGACCAAACCCATTTATTGCAATATTGGCTCTCATCATCGTTTCCCCTCTCATTTATATGTTATACTTTTAATTATTTTTATACAATTAGTATAACACATTTAATTAAAAGATGTGTTAATAAAATGTATCATTTTCTTAAAACAGACTTTTGATTGAGATTAGAGAAATAAAAAAAGAGACTATAAAAGTCTCCTCGTTAAATTAATTTCTTTAAAATTTCATGTAACTGCTTTTCTGTCTGTTCAATTGTGCCATTATTATCAATAATTTCATCGGAGAGTTCTTTTTTACTGTGTAATGGAAGCTGTGATTCGATTCTCATTTTGGCTTCTTCCTCTGTATATCCATTTCTCTCCATAAGACGTTTAAGCTGTGTTTCCTCATTCACATACACAAGAATGGTTTTATCAACCATATGAGTTAATTTACTTTCAAAAAGCAATGGTATATCAAGCACTACTGCCTTTGAATTTTTAGCTTTTTCTTCTTCAACTCCGTTTAGCATTTCTTTTCTAACTGCGGGATGTACTATTTTGTTTAATTGCTCTCTTTTGGAATGGTCACCAAAAATAATGGAACCAAGCTTTTCTCGATTTATGGTTTTATCTTGATGCAGTATTTCATCACCAAAAAAAGAAAGTATTTGTTGATAAGCTGGCTTTCCAACCTCAACCACTTCCCTAGAAATCTGGTCTGCATCTACAACGCGGATTCCCAGGTTTTGCAACATATTTGAAACTGTACTTTTACCACTTGCAATTCCACCCGTTAGACCAATAACTACTGTCACTATGATAAGCCTCCATTGTCTAAAGTTTCCATATCCCTATCATAATGAGAATAATACCCGGTAGGCAAGAAAATTTGTCCATCCACGCAAATTTAGAGAAAATATGTCCTGATTTAATCCCAATTGATACAAATAACGAGCTCATACACGCTACTAGTAAACTCATTACAATAGGAGAATAACCTAATAATGCAGCGCCAATACCTGCTCCGAAGGCATCCAGTGATAATGCCAGCCCAAGTAACAATGCTTCGACACCTGTAATCGTACCAGATTTATCAATATCTGCCGTCATAGGTTTTCTAAGTATATTGATGACAATTCCAAATGTTTTGATCTCAAAATTAATTAACATTTTTTCAGTTTCTTCTTCATCTGAAGTTTCTTCTTTTGCAGGACGGAAAAATTGGTACAAAACCCATGCGCCAATAAACACTAAAATAATACCACCAAGCTTTTCAGTTACGACAACTGGAAAGATTTTTGTTAATAGCTCACCAAGAAACATCGCTCCAAGCATTGTGGCAGCAGAACAACACGCAATAATTAATATTGATTTGATTGGTATCCTCATTTTTCGCATTCCATAAGTAAATCCAACTGAAAAGCTATCCAAACTAACTGCGATCGCTAATAACAAGAGTGATGTATATTGAAACATATTGCCTAGCTCCTTCCTTCTAATTGCTAAGATAGTGTATGATGAACGCCTAGAGAATGTTAAAGAAGGTCGCTTTATTTTTTTAAGTATGGATTACTTTATGATTTATATGGTTTCTTTATAAATAAAAAAGGCAAAAACATTTTTATGTTTTTTGCCTTTTCTCTTCATACTATTTTTGACATTGCTCACAAAAATGAGTTCCACGTCCGCCCACAACTGTTTTAGTTAATGTTTTTCCACATGTTTTACAGGGCTCATTTGTTCTGCCATAAACGTATAATTGAAGCTGAAACATACCGATTTCACCTTGTGTATTTACATAAGAGCGAACAGTACTGCCTCCTTGAGCAACTGCTTCTTCAAGGGTTTTAATGATTTGCTCATGTAAAATCTTATATTCCGCTTTTGTTAATTTACTGGCTATACGATCTGGTTTAATACCTGATCTAAAAAGAGCTTCATCTACATATATATTCCCAAGTCCAACAACAACTGATTGATCTAACAAAGCCGTTTTAATTTTCCGTTCAGTTTTTGCTAGACGACCTCGGAGATAGTCCACCGTGAATTTTCCAGAAAATGGCTCTGGACCTAATTGAGAAAGTGGAAGTGTACGTTCTTCTTCTCCCTTCTTAAATAAATGCATAGTCCCGAACTTTCGAACATCCCGATATCTTAACTCCGTTTGATCTGTAAACGTGAAAATAACATGTGTATGATGATCAAATTCCTCATGTGGTTGATATAAACCATATCTTCCTTCCATTCGCAAATGAGAAACAAGAACAAAATCATCAAGTATAAATTTTAAGAATTTGCCTCTGCGCTTAACATCATGAATTGTTTGACCAATTATTGCATCTCTAAATTGTTCAGGCTCTTCTGGCTTTTTTATGATTTTAGGCCAATGGATATTGACTCCGTTTATTGTTTTCCCTTTCACTAACTGAAGCAACGTTCGTCGTACAGTTTCAACCTCTGGTAATTCAGGCATTGTTAATTATCCACATCCTTTTTACATTAGAACTTAGCTTATCACCTAGTTCTAATGGCGAAAGCATTAGTTATTCCTATAGTATAAAAACAAAGGGGCCAATCAAGCCCCCTTACATTATATGTTATTTTGCATCATACCAAGAATCTCCATAAGAATAGTCCACCTTAAGCGGCACTTTTAACTCAACCGCATTTTCCATTACTTCTGGAACAATTTTTTCTAAGATAGGGACTTCTTCCCTAGGTGCTTCAAAAATCAATTCATCATGCACCTGTAATAACAGCTTTGTTTGCAGCTTTTCTTGCTTTAATCTTGCAGCCATATCAATCATCGCTTTTTTGATAATATCGGCTGCACTTCCTTGAATTGGAGTGTTCATAGCTGTTCGTTCAGCAAAACTACGAAGATTAAAGTTTCTGCTCGTGATTTCAGGAATATACCTTCTTCGATGAAGCAATGTTTTAACATAACCCTTCTCTCTTGCATCAGCTACAATATCATCCATATAGTCTTGTACTCCAACAAAGGATTCTAAATAGCGCTTTATAAATTCACCGGCTTCTTTACGAGTAATCCCCAAACTTTGAGAAAGCCCAAAATCACTGATTCCGTATACAATGCCAAAGTTAACAGCCTTTGCTTGTCTTCTCATATTTGAAGTCACTTCATCTTCTTTAACATGAAACACATCCATAGCTGTTTTCGTATGAATGTCTAAATCATTCTGGAAGGCTTCAACTAAATTTTGATCATTTGCGATATGCGCTAATACCCTTAATTCAATTTGTGAATAGTCAGCCGCAAAAATGACCCAATCTTTATGAGAAGGTACAAAAGCTTGACGAATCTTACGTCCTTCTTCTAATCGAATCGGTATGTTTTGTAAGTTAGGATCGATTGAGCTAAGTCTTCCTGTTGTTGTTAGCACCTGGTTAAAACGAGTATGAATTTTATGTGTGTCTTTATGAACAACTTTTAATAACCCTTCAATATAGGTTGATTGCAATTTACCTAACTGACGATAATGCAAGATATCCTTTACGATTTCATGCTTATCCTCAAGCTTTTCTAATACATCCGCTGAAGTTGAATAACCTGTCTTCGTCTTTTTCACAACTGGCAGCTGAAGCTTCTCAAATAAAATAACACCAAGTTGCTTTGGTGAATTAATATTAAATGATTCACCAGCATGCTCATAGATATTTTTTTCAAGAGTGTTTAATTGTTCTGCTAAATGTTCACCCATCTCTTTTAAACGGTCCACATCAACAGCTATTCCCTCTGCTTCCATTTGCGCAAGAATAAGAGATAAAGGTAATTCTAAATCATACAATAGAGATGACTGATCATTTTGTTCAAGTTGTTCAATTAACCTTTCTTTTAAATCAAAGATCGCTAATCCTTTACGAACAAGGTGCTCACTAAGAGTCTCTTCACCAGGAATAGAACGTTTTGCACCTTTTCCATAAACAGCCTCATCAGCTTGTACAATCGATATCCCATGTGCTTTAGCTACACTAGCCACGTCATCAAATGTTGCCGAAGGATTCAATAAATAAGCCGCAATTAAAATATCAAAGTCAATCCCTTTTAAAGAGATTCCTTTCCAACTTAAGCCAACTGTTGTTTTTTTACCATCATAAACTGTTTTACGTTTGGTTTCGTCTGCAGCCCATTCCTTAAATAAATCAGAGTTAAGAGCAAGTTCAGCTGATACATAATAATGACCATTTTTATTTATAATTGAAACGCCACTTATATCTGCCTGGTGATAACTATCCTCTAGTATTTCTACATACAGTGCTGCTTCATCTGTCAGTACATCTGAGGTAAGCTCTGTTACGTTTTCAAAGCTGATATCCTCGTACACTTCTTCCTCAGCTACATCTTCACCCATCTTTTCTAACAAAGAATTAAAGCCTAGCTCCTTAAAGATTTCCTTTACTTTACTAGCATCGAATCCTTCATATTGCACTTCATCCAATGTGATCGCTAAGGGTGCTTCACAGTCAATCGTTGCAAGCTTTTTACTCATTAAAGCCTGCTCGCGATTTTCTTCAAGCTTTTCCTTTAATTTTTTCCCGCTTACTTTCTCAATTGAATCTAATACACTCTCTAATGTTTTAAACTCACTTAACAGTTTTATTGCTGTTTTTTCTCCTACTCCCGGTACACCAGGAATATTATCAGACGTATCTCCCATAAGACCTTTCATATCAATAATTTGCTCAGGAGTTAATCCATACTTTTCCATCACAAAGTCAGGCGTATAGGAATCTACATCTGTTATCCCTTTTTTGGTAATATCAACTGTTATTTTATCTGTAACTAATTGAGTTAAATCTTTGTCCCCTGAAATAACCTTAACTTCATAACCATCCTGTTCAGCCTGTTTGGAAAGAGTTCCGATAATATCGTCTGCTTCATAGTTTTCCAGTTCATACCTTGAGATTTGATAAGCATCTAATAGTTCTCGAATAAACGGAAATTGCTCTGATAGCTCAGGAGGAGTTTTTTGTCTTCCGCCTTTGTATTCTTGGAATGTTTTATGTCTAAATGTTGTTTTACCTGCATCGAAAGCCACAAGCATATGAGATGGCTTCTCATCTTCTAGTATTTTCATTAAAATCATGGTAAATCCATAGATTGCGTTCGTATGTACACCTTTGTCGTTATTTAATAATGGTAGGGCAAAGAAAGCCCGATAGGCAATACTATTCCCATCAATTAATACTATTTTTTTCGTCAACTTTTACAGCCTCCTGTATTCATTGTTGAACAAGCTCTTGTTCAACATTTATGTCTAAAGCTCTCTTTTACTGGTCTATTGATTTCTAATTCAGACACTCGCTTTTTGCAGGAGGTCCGGGAGCACTCTTTTACTAGTACATGTACCTAAATTAGCAATAAACCAAAAAAGACCCCTTATTTCCTTCTATTTTATCATGTCTTGAAATAGAAAGGAAAATCAGGGGTTCTATATAATTTGTTATTGTTTTACTGGACTCCCTTTAACAAAGAAGCATAAGGAGAATTGAACGGAATAATAATGACGGTTTCTTCATCAATTGTTTGTTTATATGATTGTAATGTTCGATACATCTCATAGAAGCCTGGATCTTTAGAATAAGCAGTATTATAAATTTTCGCTGCTTCCCTTTCACCCTCACTTCGAATAACATCAGCATCAGCCTGTGCCTTTGCTAGCATCTCTTTTACTTCTCGATCAGTATCTGCGATGATACGATTCTTTTCAGCATCACCTTTTGACAGATACCCCTGTGCAGTTGATTCCCGTTCAGAAATCATTCGTGTGAATACTGACTGCTCATTTTCAGCAGGTAAATCTGTTCTTTTCATTCTCACATCTGTCACAACAATCCCATAGTTACCATTTTCTAATAAATTATTAACTATCTCCGTTACTTTATCATTTAAACTTCCTCTTGAAGATTTTTCATCATTAATAATCTCATCATAGTTTAATTGACCTAGTTCAGAACGAACTGTTGAAAAAACATATTCAGCCATCTTCGTTTCAGCATTAACAATCGACCTTGCATTGGAGATCATCTTTTTAGGGTCACTTATTCGCCAAACTGTATAGTTATCAATGATTAACCTCTTCTTATCCTTTGTATTAATTTCAGCCTCTTCTACATCATAAGTCATTTGATATTTAGGAAGAGTTGTAACTGATTGAATAAACGGTATTTTAAAGCTTAATCCTGGTTCTTCAATAATCTTCACAACTTCACCGAATTGACGGACAACCTTATATTCATTTTCTTTAACGATAAAAAGGTTAGTGAAGACTAATACAAGTAAGACAATTAAAATTAGAAGAATAATCCCTCCACGTAAATATCCCTTGAATGAAAAAGCAGGTTTCTTCTCCTCCATGTTGACAATATTATCATTGTCCATTCGTATCACTTCCTTCCTGTTCAGCTGGTACGACAGGCTTTGAAGCCGGATCTTTAATCGGCAAATACTTCATTGTGTTTCCGTTATCTTCCATAATATAAATCTCAGCATTTGGGAGAACTTGATCTATTGTTTCTAATACTAAACGCTTCTGTGTAATTTCTTTGTTATTAACATATTCGTTATAAATTGCATTGAATTGTGCAACATCTCCACGCGCCTCTTCCATTCGGGCGGCTTTATCACCAGCTGCTGAAGACATAATCGCATCCTTTTCCCCTTGTGCTTCTTCTGTTCGTTTATTCCGGTATTTATTTGCTTCATTCTTACGTGTATTCATCGTTTCACGGGCATCAGTAACAGCTGTAAAAGCTTTTCTAACCTCTTCATTTGGTAGATCTACATCCTGAAGCTTTACGGCTAAAATGGTAATGCCAATATCATAGCCATCTACAAGATTCGATAATAATTCCTGGACTTGTTTCTCAATTTCTACCTTTCCAGACGTTAAAGCATCATCAATTGTTGAGCTTCCAATAATACTTCTCAAGCTTGCTGATGTAGCATCTTCTAACATCTCCTGTGGATTTTCCGCATTAAATAAATATTTACCTGGTTCGGTAATTTTCCACTGAACAACCATATCTGCTAAAACGATATTTTCATCACCCGTAATCATTTTTGTTTCTTTTGGGAAATCTTTTACTTCACCATCCTCAGATTCCTCATAACCAAACTGTAAACTGAAGGTTTCTTTAGATAGAACTTCAACTGATTGGATTGGCCAAGGCATCTTAAAATGTAAACCTGGTTCACTAATTCCTTCTTCTACCTCTCCAAGAGTAATCATCACGGCTTGTTCTGACTCATCTACGGTATACCATGAAGTAAAAGCAACAACTCCTAAGACCACAATTAACAACGCAAATCCGAAGATCGTGAGTACTCGTTTTATACTTAACATCCAACCCCTGCCTTTCTTATTCGGTACATTTAGTATGTACTGCTTTATTTTTCTTGTTAAGTTATATACGAATCACCATTAAAAAGGTTTCACATTTCCCTTTTAATAGCTTCCCACTATTAGTATTAATTAGAAAATAAATTTATGAAGAGTTGAATTTTATGAGGATTTATTATGACAACAAAAAAAGGGACGTGAGTTTATTTGGTAAACTCACGTCCAAAAGATTGGCTCCTTGGATGAAGGGGTTTTCACTTAGTATATTACCAACATTTTATTAAGTAATAATAAACCTAGTGTAAATTAATTGTAAATAATGTCGAATTTAATAGATCAAAAGGTTTTATGGCCACTCCGTTATGAGGTTTCATCAAATTTTCTATTCAGCTTAACTGTAAACGTAGTACCTTTTCCAACTTCACTTTCCACACTAATTTGACCTTTATGAGCTTCCACCAAATGTTTTACAATAGCCAATCCTAAGCCTGTTCCCCCAGAGTTTCTACTTCTCGCCCTGTCAACACGATAAAAACGCTCAAAAATACGTGGAATTTCCTCCGTTTTAATACCGATCCCAGTGTCTGAAACAGTAACGATTGCATAATCAGGATATTTATCCACTTTTACATGCACAGAGCCACCTTGTGGAGTATATGTTAGAGCATTACTAATTAAATTAATAAAAATTTGCTTTAATCGATAAATGTCGCCTTCAATATAAGTTAGACCTTCAGGTAAAGAAACAGAAAGCTCTACCTCTTTTTCTCTTGATTTACTTTCTAACATTACAGTAATATCATCCAAGATCTCCCGTAAATCACATGTTTGGATTGATAATTCAAATCCTTGCTGTTCAATTTTCGATAAATCAAGCAAATCTTGAATTAAAGATTGTAAACGATCGCTTTCCTTTAGAATAATAGATAGGAAGTATTCGGCTGTCTGCTTATCACTAAGTGCCCCGTCCAGTAATGTTTCACTAAATCCTTTAATAGATGTGATAGGTGTTTTTAATTCATGTGATACATTCGCAACAAAATCCTTACGCATCTGTTCGAGTTTTTTAAGTTCAGTAATGTCATGAAATACAAGGACAATTCCTTTCCATTCATCATTTGTTCCAATAATAGGTGCCCCATACACTTCAAAATGCTTACGTTCAATCTTCAAGGGAAGATGAAGCTGCTTTCTGACTTTTACCTCAGTCATAAAAATCTCTTCAACAATTTCAATAATTTCTTTATGGGTGAAAGCGTCATAATATAACTGATAAAGAAACTTAGCAGAGTCAACCTCAAATAATTCTTTATATGCTCTGTTGACTAAGTTAATATAACCTCTTCCATCAATCAAAATTAGCCCGCTTCCCATATTTTCAATTAACGTTTGCAAACGATCTTGTTGCATTTCCTGTGCCCTTGTCATATCTTGAAGGTTTCGAGCGAGTATATTAATTGACTGACTTAGTATTCCTGTTTCGTCTAAATGATCTTCATATGTACGTGCTTTATAATTTCCCTTTGCAAGTTCCATAGATACTTTAATTGCAGACTCAATCGGCCTGGTAAATTGGGCTGTAATTCTTACTCCAATTAATAATATAATGATAAATGCGATACCGAGACTAGCTACTAGAATACCCCACATTTGTTGATTTACCTTAGTTAAAGAACTCACAGACGCGCTAACGAGCACAATCCCTTCATAAGCAGCTTTTTCCTTTATTGGCAATCCATAATAAGCTACCCCGTTAACTTGGTCACTATAATAATAGCCCTTAGATTGTCCCCTCATGATTGGAAGTACGTTATTCTTCAATGAATTCATATCGAGATCTTGTGTTAAATCACCTGCATCAAACAAAATGGTGTCATCTTCATCTATGATAGTAATATGTGATTTATAATCTTTCCCTAAATCAGACAGTAATTCTGAGATTTGAGAGTTCGATAAATCATCACGTGATATGATCGTTAATATTGAATTTGCTTCTCTTTGTAACTCTTCTTTAAACGTGTTCAGATAGTAGCTATTAAAAATTTGCCCTAGCAGTAACCCTAAGCCAACCAGTACCGCAATGATTAATGTAATAAGGGCAAACAAAAAGCGTGAACGAAATCTATTCATTCAGCTTTGGCTCCTCAAGCTTATACCCCAACCCTCTTATTGTTTTAATATATAATGGTTTTTTTGTATTTCTTTCTATTTTTTCACGTAAGTGACTAATATGAACATCCACAATTCTAGTATCGCCCGCAAAATCATAATTCCAAACAGCACTGAGTAACTGATCTCTTGTAAGCACTCTTCCCTTATGCTTTGCTAAATACACTAGTAATTCAAATTCTTTAGGAGTTAAATCCAAACGTTCTTTTCCATAATAAGCCTCGTAGTGATCAGGTAACACTCGTAAATCGCCAATCAGTACTTGATTTTCATCCTCAATTTCTTGCACCTCAGGTTCAGGCTGTGACTGACTGCGTCTCAATATAGCCTTTATTCTTGCTACAACCTCTCTAGGGCTAAAAGGCTTTGTCATATAATCGTCTGCACCTAATTCTAAGCCTAATACTTTATCGAATTCATCGTCTTTTGCGGTCAGCATAAGAATTGGCACCATGATTTTCCTTTGTCGAAGCTGTTTACACACTTCAATTCCATCCATTTTCGGAAGCATTAAATCAAGCACAAGTAAATCAGGCTCTTCTTTCAAACAAGTATTCAGACCTTCTTCACCATCCATAGCTGTTGAAACTGTATAGCCTGCTTGTTCCAAATTATACTTTAACAAGGTTGATATTGATTGTTCATCATCTACTACTAATACTCTCTTACTCATATAGGCCTCCAGAGATTAAATTTCCCTTCAATTGAACCAATCTATTTTATTCGTTATTTATCTATGTTTGTTAGTTCTATTCTAGCGAATAGTTGGGAAAAAGGGCAACTATTGTTTGTAATAATGTTTTTGTTTTTAAATCACCTTATCTTCACAACAGGATATTTCTTCACAAAAAAACTGGCTCTAAGTAGAGTCAGTTAGTTATCAGCACATTTTAGTTAGAAGTTTTCTAATGCTTTTCCTTCCATTGGAGTCATTTTGTGAGGAGGGCATACTGTGATTTTTCCTTCTAAAACTGTTTGTTCTTCACTATTCACAGCATGAATTTCTACTACAATTTTGTTTTCGGAGGTATGGACTTCTCCAACTACAAACAAAAATTGGACAACATCATAATGGTATAACGGTTGAAGGAATGAAATTTCTTGGTTTACAATGTGGCTTCCTGGACCTGGTAAATATTTCGATACAGCTGCTGTAATGATTCCAGTTAGCATGATTGTTGGTACAATTGGCTTTTCGTATGGAGTTTGTGAGGCATAATCATGCTGAATATAAAGTGGGTTGGCATCATTGGTTAGTCCTAAATAAAGAAGTAAATCCTTATCTTCCATTTTTTCTGTTAGAGTTAATTTTTCTCCAACCGATATTTCTTCGATATGTCTACCAATCTTTCTCTTTTTGCCAAGAAGCATTTTAGCACCCCTTTTTCCAAATTAGTGAAACTGATTTACAACACTGTAACTTTACTATTTAGGTTATTTCTTAGTAAAAAAGAAAATTGAGGAAATCCTCAACTTTCTTTTTATTTTAAACACTTTCTTAAGATAATACTTTCATAACGTTTCTAACAGAATCAGCAGATTTTTCAAGTGCTGCTTTTTCTTCTTCGGTGAGCTCAAGTTCAATAATTTGTTCAAGACCATTTCCACCTAGTACAGTTGGAACACCTAGGTAAATTCCATCAAAGCCATATTCTCCTTCAAGATAAACTATAGATGGAAGAACTCGTCGTTGATCTTTTAAAATGGCCTCTACCATTTCCACCAGTGAAGCTGCAGGTGCATAGTATGCACTGCCATTCCCTAACAGATTAACGATTTCACCGCCACCCTTACGTGTTCTTTCTACAATTGCATCTAATTTATCTTTAGACATTAATGTTTCGAGAGGAATACCACCCGCATAAGAATAGCGTACTAATGGTACCATATCATCACCATGTCCACCTAAAACAAACCCTGTTACATCCTTCACAGAAAGGTTAAGCTCTTGTGCAACAAACGTACGGAAACGAGCTGTATCTAACACTCCTGATTGTCCAATTACTCGATGCTTAGGAAAACCTGACTCTTTAAAAACTGTATAAGTCATTGCATCTACGGGATTGGTTAACACAATGATCGTGCATTCAGGAGAATACTTAACAATTTCTTTTGTTACAGCCTTCATAATGCCTGCATTTGTTGCAACAAGATCGTCACGACTCATACCTGGCTTCCGAGCAATACCTGCTGTAATAACGACAATATCAGAGTTTTCTGTGTCTTCATAATTAGATGTTCCGGTAATGTTTGCGTCGAAACCTTGTACCGGACTAGCTTCAAGCATATCAAGAGCTTTCCCTTTTGTTGGGTTTTCCATTTGAGGAATATCAACTAATACTACATCTGCAAGTTCTTTTTGCCCTAATAAAAACGCTGTAGTGGCTCCAGTGAAGCCCCCACCAATTACGGAAACTTTTTTACGCTTAATAGCCATATGTAAACATCTCCTTAAATTCTGTATAAATTAGGAAAGAGGGCAAAGCGCATAAATGAAGTACATTTATGCGCAAAGCCCCTCTTAGATTTATATTCGACTTTTCATGGTCAATTCTTGCAGAGTACCTAGATACCCTAATTACTGTGTTTTTTAACAGAGCTTTTTAGGTTACAAATTAACCCATGTTTTTGATTAACTCATCACCGAACTCAGAGCATTTAACTTCAGTTGCACCTTCCATTAAACGAGCAAAGTCATAAGTTACAACTTTAGAAGCAATTGTTTTCTCTACTGATTTCATTACTAATTCAGCTGCTTCAGTCCATCCTAAGTGCTCAAGCATAAGAACACCAGAAAGAAGAACAGAAGATGGATTAACCTTATCAAGACCTGCATATTTAGGAGCAGTACCGTGAGTTGCTTCGAAAATTGCATGTCCTGTTTCATAGTTAATGTTTGCTCCTGGAGCAATACCGATACCACCAACTTGTGCAGCAAGTGCATCAGAGATATAGTCACCATTTAAGTTCATTGTCGCAACAACATCGAACTCACGTGGACGAGTTAGAATTTGTTGTAAGAAGATATCTGCAATAGAATCTTTTACAATGATTTTTCCTGCTGCTTCAGCATCAGCTTGAGCTTTGTTTGCAGCATCTTTACCTTCGTTTTCAACGATGCGGTCGTATTCAGCCCATGTAAATACTTTATCACCGAATTCTTTCTCAGCTAGTTCATAACCCCAGTTTTTGAAAGCACCTTCAGTAAATTTCATAATGTTACCTTTGTGAACAAGTGTTACTGATTTACGGCCGTGTTCAATTGCATAGTTAATAGCAGCTCTCACTAGGCGGCTAGTACCTTCTTGTGATACAGGCTTAATTCCGATACCAGATGTTTCTGGGAAGCGGATTTTATTAACACCCATTTCATTTTGTAAAAAGCTGATAAGCTTTTTAACTTCTTCTGATCCATTGGCATATTCAATACCAGCATAAATATCTTCTGTATTTTCACGGAAGATAACCATATCTGTATCTTCTGGACGTTTAACAGGAGAAGGTACACCTTGGAAATAACGCACTGGACGTAAGCAAGTGAATAAATCTAATTCTTGACGTAGCGCAACGTTTAGAGAACGAATTCCTCCACCGATTGGTGTTGTTAGAGGTCCTTTGATTGCAATTAGATATTCACGAATCACATCAAGTGTTTCTGCTGGTAACCATTCACCTGTTTGGTTAAAAGCCTTTTCACCAGCTAATACTTCTTTCCATACGATTTGTTTTTCTCCGTTGTATGCTTTTTCTACAGCTGCTTCTAGAACACGTGATGCAGACGCCCAGATATCAGGACCAATTCCATCTCCTTCAATGAATGGGATTACTGGGTTATTTGGTACGTTTAATACTCCATTAGTTGTTGTAATTTTTTCACCTTGTGTCAAGAAAATTACCTCCCGGGTTATGTAATTGATTTTTCAAATCTATTTTACCAATAGATTTACTTCTCTTAAAGTGTTGTTCCTTTTGTTTTTATAAAATTAATTAAATTTATATTATTCAGGCGTTTTATAAAAAGCCTGAATATTGAAAGCGTAGAAAACGATTCCACACAGTAATCCTCCCATAGAGGGAGGACAATGTGGAATTGTCTCTTCACTATTCTATATCACTATAAAATTATCCTCTTTGTTCTAAAGGAATATAAGCTTGTTTTTCTGGTCCAACATACTCTGCACGTGGACGAATTAATCGGTTATTTTCATATTGCTCTAGAATATGAGCTAACCAGCCTGATACACGACTTACAGCAAAGATTGGTGTGAATAAATCATGATCAATGCCTAAGCTATGGTAAACAGATGCTGAATAGAAATCAACATTTGGTGGAAGTGGTTTTTGAGAAGTAACTAATTCTTCAACTTTTGTTGACATCTCATACCATTTTGGTTCACCTGTAATTTTTGTTAGCTTTTCAGACATTTTCTTTAAGTGCTTGGCTCTTGGGTCACCTTGACGGTACACACGATGTCCAAAGCCCATTATTTTTTCTTTATTTGCTAACTTCTCATTAATATAGCTTTCAGCATTTGCTACTTCACCAATTTCTGAAAGCATCTTCATTACTGCTTCATTAGCTCCTCCGTGTAAAGGACCTTTTAGAGCACCAATAGCAGCTGTAACACCAGAATATACATCAGATAATGTTGCAACACATACACGTGCTGTAAAAGTAGATGCATTTAATTCATGGTCCGCGTGTAAAACAAGCGCTTTATTAAAAGCTTCAACAGCAATTTCATCTGGCTCATTTCCTGATAATGTATATAAGAAATTTGCAGCCATTGATAAATCTGTTCTAGGCTCAACTGGCTCTAAACCTTTACGAATACGAGCAAAAGAAGTAACAACAATCGGAAGTTGTGCTTGTAGACGGATTGCTTTTCTGTAGTTAGCCTCTGTATCCATCACATCTGCTTCTTCATCAAACAAGCCAAGTAAAGATACAGCAGTACGTAGAGCAGCCATTGGGTGAACTTTATTGATAGGGTATGATTTGAAGTGTTCAATAACTTGCTGTGGAATTTTTGCATTTTCCGCAAGTTGTTTTTTAATTTCATTTAATTGTTCTGCATTCGGAAGTTTTCTGTGCCATAATAAATAAACCACTTCCTCAAAGCTTGCGTTTTCTGCTAAATCATCAATGTTATAGCCCGCATATGTTAATGTATCATCAATAATCGAGCTTACAGATGAAGTAGTTGCAACGATACCTTCAAGACCTTTTGTTGCTGTCATATAAATCCCTCTCCTTTACCTTTTTTCCCCATTTGTTTCATCTTAAAAGTTTAAAGAATATAAGTAGTAGAAATCCTACTTGACTCAGTCATAAACTGTTCCATATGTAAGGAAAGAAGCTTTTGTCAAAGTAGATATTTCTCTATGTTTCGTAGATCACGAATCATGAATTTATAGTATTATTTTAAACTTTTAGATGATTGAGCGCTTGCTCACATGCAAGCAAAGAAAAAGAAAATGCTTACATTTTTCATTATTTTGATAAAGCATCACTCCGTTAAAATCGAACGTGATATACACTATCAGGTAATCTTTTAAATGATAGATCGTATACCTATCTCATATCAAAATGAGATAAGGTTGCCTTATCATGTAGGCATTATTTTAGAACATATCCCTATTATAAACAATTATCAGACTTTTGTGAATGAAAACCACTTTATTACTTAAAAATTTGTTAGAAAAATTTTATTTTAGGGATTTTTTCGTTAAAACTGCCTTACTAATATAACCATAACATATATTTGTTATATTAGTGTATAATTCATCTAAATTAATTGGCTTTTTAAAGTAAATGTATGTTTAAGAACTAAATAGTTTTACAATTTGCATGGCTAGATAAGCTATTCCTGCCCCTATTAAAGGACCTACAGCCACACCATTGAATAACGAAACTGCTAGAATTGTGCCAAATACCAGAGCTGTTGTAATATGAGGATCTTCAGCTAGCAACGTTAGCCCGTTTTTGGCAATTAACGCGACAGCTATCCCCGCTCCTAAAGCAATCCAAGCATAAGAAGATTTTAAAGCGTCAATTAGTTGCTTAAATCCAATTTCTCCTGTTGCTATTGGCACTAAGACAGCAATTGTAATAACCGTAACTCCCCAGTTAATTCCCTTTGCCCCAATAGTTGGCAATAACTTTGATTCTAATCCAACCAATTTAATGACTAGCAAGCATCCAACAGCTATTAACAATGATTGATTTTTCGCTAAAAATCCAACTCCTAATAAGATTAATAAAAAGAGTACTGGTTGACTAAACACTGAGTAAAACCTCCAAATAGTAATAATATGGTTAAACCATGACAAAACATCGAAACTCAAAAGATTAATTCAAATAGTATAAACAAGCTTAATATGTAATAAACATGCTATATAGCCTTATTTAAAGATTGGAAAAGCCCATAGGAATTGAAAAATGGGGAGGAATTCATTAAGTGAATATGAATTATTTATATAGCATGTTAAGACTTTTACTTATTATCGCTGTTACATTTTTAGGAATATCAATATGTTATTATCTATCTACTTTGACTTATCCATTTTTAATTGCAATCTTAATTGCTATGATTATTAATCCTCTTGTAAATGGGTTGGAACGGATTCTCAGGATTCCGAGAGGATTTTCAGTGATTATCTCAATTATTTTACTGATTTGTTTAATAGCAGGTATTCTCATTCTTTTAGTAGCAGAAATTGTAACAGGAACCACCTATTTAGCAAGAGTTCTCCCTGGACATTTAGAGTTATTAGCTGTTTACATCGAAACATTCTTTGTTACAAAAATCATGCCACTATATAACCAATTAACATACCTTTTTAACAGTCTTGAATCAAATCAGCAACAATCCATTATCTCAAACATTCAAAATATCGGTGAATCAGTTGCATCCAGTGTTGGAAATTTCATCAAAGGCTTTTTAGAAAATATTCCAGTCATCATTAGTTGGCTCCCAAATGCCGCAACTGTCATCATCTTCTCTTTACTTGCAACTTTTTTCATTAGTAAAGATTGGTATAAATTTAAATCTGCTGTTTCAGGTTTACTACCACAGAGAGCAAAATCAAGTGGCAGGACAATTACTGATGAGCTAAAGAAAGCATTGATAGGTTTTATTCGTGCACAAGCAACCTTAATTTCCATTACCACCGCCATTGTTTTAATAGGACTTTTGATTTTACGGGTTGATTACGCGATCACAATCGCTTTATTAATTGGTTTAGTTGATATTCTCCCATATTTAGGTACGGGCTTAGTGTTCATTCCATGGATTATTTACTTATCGTTCAGTGGAGGAATACCGCTTGCTATCGGACTAGGAGTATTATACCTTATCGTCTTAATACAGCGTCAAATAATGGAACCAAAAGTACTTTCCTCCAATATCGGACTAGATCCACTCGCTACCCTCGTTTCACTTTTTATAGGTTATAAACTAATTGGCTTTTTAGGGCTGATTGCTGGGCCAGTTGCATTAGTCATATTAAAAACATTTAAAAGCGCGGGTCTATATGAGGACCTATGGAAATTCATCATAGGGAATAATAGATAATAGTAAAACAAACGGGGCTGATACTAAGATCAGCCCCGCAATTTCTTTGGTCAACTTCTACCTAATGATCGTTATCCGATTTTTATCAATCATTTTTCGAATAGTTGCTAATAAAATCGGTTTAAACTTATTTCTGCTAAATGGAAATAACAATAAAAACCCAACTGTATCTGTTATAAAGCCAGGAGTTAATAACAAAACTCCACCAATCAAGATACAAAGCCCGTCAATAATGGCCATTCCAGGAATTTGTCCAAATTGCATGTCTTGCTGAGCTTTTCTTAACGTTTCCAATCCTTGTTTCTTAGCAAGCCAAGCTCCTACAACACCCGTTAAAATAATAAGTAATACAGTTGGAATTGGACCAATTGCATTGCCTGATAGTATTAAAATTCCGATTTCTAGAGCAGGTATAACAATAATAAGAAACATTAATAATCGCATGTATTCACCTCTTAAACTCTACTAATAAAACGATAAGCCTCTATACCTCTCTATTCTATTCTAAAAATGCAAAAAAAAGAAGGGAATACCCCTTCTCTTAATGATAATTATAGTACACTTGCATGTCCTTGGTAAATAACTCCTCGAACAGCGTCTACTGTAATATCTTGACCATCTTTTAACAATGTTGTTGCGTTTTCTACACCTACAATAACAGGAATTCCAAGACTTAACCCCACAACAGCAGCATGACTTGTTAAGCCACCTTCTTCTGTTACAAGAGCAGATGCTTTCTCAAGAGCATCCATCATATCACGGTCAGTTCCTTGTGCAACAAGAATAGCACCTTGTGTCATTTTTTCCTGTGCATCCTTTGCAGTGCTTGCCACTACAACCTTACCAAAAGCTGATTTACGACCGATGCCTTGTCCTTTTGCAATAACATCTCCAATAACGTGAACTTTCATAAGGTTTGTTGTGCCTGCTTCACCAACAGGTACACCCGCTGTAATCACAATAAGATCACCATGTGTCACAAGTCCGCTATTAATTGCCTCTAATACAGAACGATCTAACATTTCATCCGTTGTTGTGGAATGATTTCCACTTCTTGGGTAAACACCCCATACTAATGCTAACTTGCGAGAATATGAATCAGAAACTGTTACAGCAATGATCGGCGCTTTAGGACGATATTTTGAAATCATTCTTGCAGTGTGTCCACTTTCAGTAGGAGTAACAATTGCTGATACACCTAAATTTAAAGCTGTATAAGCTGTAGATTGGCCAATAGCATCTGTGATTGTTGTGCCAACCTGTGCACTGCGTTTCGATAAAATTTGCTTATAATCTAAAGCTTCCTCTGCTCTTGAAGCAATATTGTGCATTGTTTTAACCGCTTCCACTGGATAAGTACCGGCCGCAGTCTCACCAGAAAGCATAATCGCATCCGTACCGTCAAAAATAGCATTGGCTACGTCACTTGCTTCCGCTCTAGTCGGTCTTGGATTACGTTGCATACTATCAAGCATTTGAGTAGCTGTGATAACAGGCTTTCCTAGAGCATTACATTTACGAATTAATTCTTTTTGAACTAATGGAACTTCCTCTGCAGGAATCTCAACACCTAAATCTCCACGAGCAACCATTAAACCGTCTGACACTTCAAGAATCTCATCGATGTTATCTACACCTTCTTGATTCTCAATTTTAGGGATAATTTGAATATGGCCTGCATTATGCTCTTCAAGCAGCTCGCGAATTTCAAGTACGTCTGAAGCACGACGAACGAATGAAGCAGCTATAAAGTCAACATCCTGTTCAATACCAAAAACAATATCTTTAGCATCTTTTTCTGTAATACCTGGAAGCTTCACACTAACACCTGGTACGTTAACACCTTTTTTATTTTTTAATGTACCAGTATTTTTAATTAATGTTTTGATCTCACCTTTTGTTTGGTCAAGGCCGATTACTTCCAACTCAATGAGACCATCATCTAGTAAAATTGTTGATCCAATATGTACATCATCAATAAGTCCTTCATATGTAACAGAGAACTTTTCTGTTGTACCAACTACTTCTGTCATTGACACAATAATTTCTTTTCCTGCCTCAAGCTCAATAGCACCATTTTCCATTGTGTTTGTGCGGATTTCAGGGCCTTTCGTATCTAGAAGAATAGCTACAGTTTTGTTTAGATTGGCAGAAGCCTCTCTAATATTTTTAATTCTTGCACCATGCTCATCAAAATCACCGTGTGAAAAATTCAAGCGGGCTACATTCATTCCAGCCTGCATTAATTCTGATAATTTATCAATTGATTCACTTGCAGGACCAATTGTACATACAATTTTCGTTTTGCGCATTTCGTTTCCTCCTACCATTTAGAAGGGTAAAGGTTTCACTTATCCTATTTAGATTCGTTTCTTCCTTTACCCATTTTTAGTATGGTTTTATTGTTTTATTTTTAGCTTTGTAAAATAATATGGTAACGATACCAACTAGTATTTATATAGATAATTCTTTAGATAATCGGTACATATTATCATCAATCGTATGTGGTTGATCTAGTATTTCAAGAATATCATGGTGAACAAGTTCATTTTTTTGAATACCAACACAACGTCCACCTTTTCCTTCTAACAATAATTCAACAGCATACGCACCTAGTCTGCTTGCTAATACACGATCAAATGCAGTTGGGGAACCTCCACGCTGAACATGACCTAGTACAGAAACACGAGTCTCAAATGAAGTAGCTTCTTCAATTTGCTTAGCAAATTCAACTCCACTACCTACACCTTCTGCAACTACAATAATACTATGTTTCTTCCCTCTCTCATGACCACGTTTTAAGCGGGCAACAACATTGCCCATGTCATAGTCAGCTTCCGGTATTAAGATTGTTTCAGCTCCTCCAGCCAAACCAGACCAAAGGGCAATATCACCAGCATGTCTTCCCATTACTTCAATAACATATGTACGTTCGTGTGATGTAGCTGTATCACGAATTTTATCAATTGCATCTATAACTGTATTAAGTGCTGTATCAAATCCAATAGTAAAATCTGTACCAGGAATGTCATTATCAATCGTTCCAGGAACACCTACACATGGAAAACCATGTTCAGTTAGTTTTTTCGCTCCCATGTAAGAACCGTCTCCGCCAATAACAACTAGGCCTTCAATCCCATGTTTCTTTAACTGTTCAATTCCTTTTTTCTGGCCTTCTATTGTTTTAAATTCAGGACATCTAGCAGAATATAATTTCGTTCCTCCGCGGTGAATAATATCTCCTACAGAGCCAAGTTCTAATTTTTCTATTCTTCCTTCAATTAAACCTGTATATCCATGGTAGATTCCATAAACCTCTACATCATGATAGATCGCTTTACGTACAACTGCTCTAACAGCAGCATTCATACCAGGGGAATCTCCACCACTGGTTAAGACGCCAATTTTTTTCAAAACTTTCACCCCACTATAGATAAGTAGCAATACTAAATTACTTCCAAAATAACATGATTATAATGTCAATACAACAAAGAGTCAACTTTTGTCGAATAACCTTTTTATGAGCCTTTTTCATTATACAATAAATTATCTGCTGTGTTTAATGAATTATGTAATTTTGCAAAATTATTGTCCTACTTTGCCAAAAAGTATAATCTGTAAATAAAATAGAATGAATTGTCTTTTCTTTCACATCCGCAAAAGAAAACGTGGACCAGTCGGCCACACGTTTTTCTATTTTACCCCAAGTAGATCGTTTGCAAACGATACTTGACCTATTCTTTTATATTTTTCATAACGATGCTGAATTAATTCTTCCCCTGTCATAGTTGAGAGAGTTTTTAAAGAGCTTGCGATTACCTCAGTAATATTGATTGCTTGCTGA